>NZ_JAUBWA010000024.1:0-66004 GCF_036702825.1 Microcoleus sp. A003_D6
GGGGGACAAGAACTTACTCAAAGTCCCCCTTCTTAAGGGGGATTTAGGGGGATCTCCGAGGAATAAATAGTTTTAACTGAACCGTATTGCGCTATAAGTAGTGCGTCAAAGTTCTTTTTGCGTAAGTCCTGTAATTTTTAACCGCAGATGAACCAGGATTAATGCCGATTAATTTAGATTTATCTGCTTTGATATGGTTCGTCTGCGGTTTGTTTCCAGAAAGATGACTGACAAGAAATTTATCAGCGCTGTGCTTCTGCAACAACTTCATTTCCGATCGGAGTTGACTTTTCGGGCGATTTTTCAACACTCTGCTGCAATGCCACGTAAAGGCGATTTAAAGCGCTGATGTAAGCTTCTGCGGAGGCTACGATAATGTCGGTATTTGCCGAGTGACCGGAAAATACTTTGCCTTCGTGGCGCAAGCGAATTGTCACTTCGCCGATCGCATCAATTCCCGCTGTTACCGATTGTACAGAAAACTCGATCAACTCGTTCGGGACATTGACAACTCGGTTAATTGCCCTGTAAATCGCATCCACAGGCCCAGTGCCGATCGCAGCATCGGTCAATTCTTCCCCAGCCGGATTCCGCACCGTTACGGTTGCTGTCGGCCGGGATTTGTCGCCGCAGGAAACCTGCACCAATTCTAACCGGAAAAGTTCTGGAGCTTGGTGGGCTTCGTTATTGGCGATCGCCTCCAAATCCCAATCCGTAATCTCTTTTTTCTTGTCTGCCAAATCTTTAAACTTGACAAAAGCCTTATTTAGCTCATCGTCTGCCATTTCAAAACCCAACTCTTTCAAGCGAGTATGAAAAGCGTGCCGCCCCGATAATTTGCCCAAGACGATTTGATTTTCGGTTAAGCCGATCGACTCAGCGTCCATAATCTCGTAAGTCAGCTTATTTTTCAGCACCCCGTCTTGGTGAATTCCCGACTCGTGAGCGAAAGCATTTGCGCCGACAATCGCCTTATTTGGCTGCACCAACATCCCCGTCAAAGTCGAAACCAAGCGCGATGTTTTGTAGATTTGGCGCGAGTCAATATTCGTCAGCGGTTCCTCAGAATCCGCAGGCCGGCCCAAGAACGGATTATAATATTGGCGCCGCACGTAAAGCGCCATTACCAACTCTTCCAGAGCCGCATTTCCCGCCCGTTCGCCAATGCCGTTAATCGTGCATTCTAACTGTCTGGCGCCATTTTTTACGGCTTCCAAAAAGTTAGCAACAGCCAATCCTAAGTCATTGTGACCGTGAACCGAAATAATAGCGCGATCGATATTCGGCACATTTTCCTTAATTCCGCGAATCAAAGCCCCAAACTCGCTCGGAGTCGTGTAGCCCACGGTATCGGGAATATTAACAGTTGTGGCCCCAGCGTCGATCGCCCGTTCCAGAACCCGATACAAAAACTCCGGTTCCGATCGGCAAGCATCTTCGGGAGAAAACTCCACATCATCCACAAAAGACTTAGCGTACGCCACCATTTCCGGCACAATTTCCAGAATCTCAGCCCGCGTCTTTTTCAGCTTGTACTCCAAGTGAATGTCAGAGGTAGCCAGAAACGTATGAATTCGCGAATTTACCGCCGGTTTCAGAGCTTCGGCTGCTGTTTTAATATCCGGCTTTCTCGCCCTTGCCAAACCGCAAATTGTCGGCCCATTTTCCGTGCCAACCGTCCGAGCTATTTTTTGGACAGCCTCGAAATCTCCCGTGCTGGTGAAAGGGAAACCCGCTTCGATGACATCTACGCCCAATCTCGCTAACTGGCGGGCAATAGTCAGCTTTTCATCCACATTCAAAGATGCGCCCGGAGATTGTTCTCCATCCCGCAAAGTCGTATCGAAAATAATAATCCTGTCTTGACTTGGTTGAGTTTTCATAGCTCTAAAAAAGTGTTCTCCTAATTTTTACTTGTCCGTTTTTCTGGGCACTTAGCCCCCAGTCACCAGTCTTGTGTTTCGCGCCCATAACGAATAATTAATAATTAACAACCCATAACGCCTGACTACTGACTGCTGACTAATGACTAATGACTAATAACTAATGATTAATGAAATCGGACTGCTTCCCTGTCAACTGTCAACTGTCAACTGTCAACTGTCAACTGTCAACTGTCAACTGTCAACTGACTAATAATCCATCTTCTCGATATGTTCCCTAATTTCATTTAGGTCTATATACCTATCTGTAGCATTTCGCAATTCTCTCGCAATCATTCCTTCGGTGGATACCACAGTAATATGAGTATTTTTCGAGCGCAGCAGCTCGATCGCCCGCTCAAAATCCCCATCCCCGCTAAACAGCACAACTTGGTCGTACTGATCCACCGTATTAAACATATCAACCACAATTTCTATGTCTAAATTAGCCTTTTGAGAATATCTGCCCGAAGCATCATCGTAATATTCCTTAAGAATCTTAGTGCGAACCGTGTAACCCAGACTGATCAAAGCATCTCGAAATCCCCTTTGATCTTGGGGGTCTTTGAGACCCGTATACCAGAAAGCATTGATCAAGATGACATTCGGCTGCGAAGTTTTGAAATATTCGAGCACCCTGCGAGGATCAAAAAACCAGCCGTTCTTTTGTTGAGCGTAGAACATATTGTTCCCGTCCACAAAAATAGAAAGGCGGTTCATTAAGTTTGTCATAGAAACTTAGACCTAATAATTGTAGAAAGAAGTTAATCTAAATATCACATTTTAGCAACATGGAGCTAACTGAGGCAATAGATTAGACTTCAGAAAACTCCATCTCCCCAGTATTTCATATTTTCGGCTCTACCGCCAGAGGGTTCTTTTAACCCTGCTTGCATTCGATCGACCAGACCGATCGAACCAGACGCCCAGTAACTCAATACCGGCTGCGGTGTCAAGGTTAATGAGACTTCAAAACTACCGCGCCAACCGCCCTACCGCCAAGCAGGTATACCGAAGCGCATTGCAGTACCTTTTGCTCCCCTGATTTCATAGCGCAGATTGCGTCAGCTCAAGCCTTTTTGCTTTCAAGGGCCCAGCGAGCTAACTCTGTCCGGTTGTGCAGGCCAGTTTTTCCCAGCATATTGCTGACGTGACTCTCTATAGTACGCTGGCTGACATTCATCACGTCTGCGATCTGGCGGTTTGCCATACCCTGGGCTAGCAACTGTACTACCTTTAACTCAGTGGGAGTCAATTCGACATTGCGGCGCGCCTTAATTTTTGGGCCGTTCTCAAGACCTGGATTTGAGTGGCGAATCAAGCGGGATGCAGCTTTCAGAGAAGATTCTACTTGGGCTACCAGTTCTTCAGGTTCAAAAGGCTTGACTATATAAACGTCAGCCCCCGTGCTCAAGCCTTTTACTCGGTCTGAACTTTGACCTTTAGCGGACAAGAAAAGAACAGGAATCCAGCTCGTGCGCGGGTCTTCTCTGATGTGTTTGACTAAAGTGTACCCGTCCATTTCCGGCATCATCACATCGCAGATGATCAAATCTGGGACTTCTTCTTCTAGTTTTTCTAGAGCATCTCTGCCGTTTTCTGCTGTAATGACGTTGTAACCCCGAAACTCCAAGTAATCCTTGACTAGCAAGATCAAGTTCGGGTCGTCGTCAACCAGCATCAGCCGTTTTTGCTCTCCTGAATTGTTGTCCTTCATGTTTGTTCCCGCTAGAGTATCCCGCACAATTCCTTGCTTTCACTATTATTTGTTCTGGGCGTCCCCCGCTTTCCCGGGCCAGGCGGGGCCGGTGGACGGCGAGCTAGTGAAGCTGTTGCGGTGAGGGGAAAGCGGGGCGGGTATTACCGCTTCCCAACCAGTTATCAGACCTTGTTTGTGAATGTCTTGCCACTAGGAACAAAGCCAAAATCTGTCATGGACGATCGCCCTCCTTAATGACAATCGGGCTTAAGTTAACAAAAATTATATCCCGACTAAATTATCATGGATGATGTTGTCGGGCCTTGATTTATGGGAGAAACCCTGATAGCCCAAGTGAGCTATTTAATCTGGAGATGTTCAATTACAGGTGGATGCCCCGATTTTAATTGGTTAATTTTGATGTAGAAAGATTTAAAGACTCCCTACTTACGTATTTAACTATTTCTAGTGTAGTTTAGCAAACTGCCTGATGTCCGCGAAGCACGCAACTTTTGGGCAAAATGTCGCCCGTCTCCGGCATCGAACTTCTTCGACGCACTTCCTAAAAAACCCAAGAAGCCGGACTACCAGAGACAGGCAGGAAAATACAGTTGTTCGATCGCGATACAGGTGCGCGAGCGCTCTCAACTTCACAACATTAAACTTAACATCTTGCCGATCGCGCTGTGCTTTTTCACAGCGCTACAGTTAAAGGCCTGGTTCCCCCTGAGCTGGCTGCGGCAAAGGATGAGTCAAGAAAGCGTATTCTTCAACGACCTTTGAGTTTAGGAGATGTTCCTGAATAATTCTCTCAATGACGGGTGGAGTAACGTCGCGATACCACACTCCGTCTGGATAGACTACCATAATCGGGCCAGACGCGCACACTCGCAGGCAATTAGCTTTCGTGCGAAAAACGCAGGTTGGTCGATCGGCACTTGGCTTGTCCAACCCCAATTCTTGCAAGCGTTTTTTTAAGTAATTCCAAGCCACCAGACTCGTTTCCCGATCGCAGCACTTGGGTACGGTTTGGTCGGCACAGATAAAAATATGCCGGTCGATTTGAGCGATTCCCAGGCTTTGGACGCAAGCGCTCAAGCCTTGGCTGCCCGATTCATCGTGATTTTCTGTCATTGTATTCATTAATCAAACAACGTAATTGGTTAGCGATCGAAAGTCCTCACCACAGCCCCCACTCTCCCCCTCTCCCCTTCCCCCACTCTCCCTCTCCTTCTCTCCCCCTCTCCCCCTCTCCCCCTCTCCCCCTCTCCCCTTCCCCCACTCTCCCCCTCTCCCCCTCTCCCCTTCCCCCACTCTCCCCCTCTCTCCCCCTCTCCCCTTCCCCCACTCATTCTCGGTTCGGGAACCCGTACAGACAGGTAAGTTGCGATCGCCCCTGACTAAAGCTAAATTAGCACTCAGGAGTCGAGAGTGCTAATATGTCAGTAGCAAGCAGTCGGCTGTTGCTTTTATAGCGACCCCGGACGGCCCACTGACGACGATCTGTAATTTGGAGATTTATTTATGGCAGCAGTATCACTGAGTGTTTCTACCGTTAAACCGCTAGGCGAGCGCGTGTTCGTGAAAGTAAGCGCTAGCGAAGAAAAAACCGCCGGCGGCATCCTTTTACCCGACACAGCTAAGGAAAAGCCCCAAGTAGGCGAAGTGGCGGCCGTGGGCCCCGGCAAGCGCAACGACGACGGCACTCGCATTGAAATGGAAGTCAAAGTCGGCGACAAAGTTCTCTACTCGAAATACGCCGGCACCGACATCAAACTCGGCACTGACGAATACGTCTTGCTAGCCGAAAAAGACATTCTGGCGATCGTTAACTAATTAATCATTAGTCATCAGTCATTAGTCATCAGTCATTAGTTTAAAGCGAACGCCGCCAAACAACTAATGACACAGGACAAATGACTAAGATCCATCATCCCAAATCCAAAATCTAAAACCCTCTCATCCCCAAAAACTATGGCTAAGCGTATAATCTACAACGAAAATGCACGTCGCGCCCTCGAACGCGGTATGGACATTCTCGCCGAAGCAGTGGCCGTAACCCTCGGCCCCAAAGGCCGTAACGTGGTTCTCGAAAAGAAATTCGGAGCTCCTCAAATCGTCAATGACGGCGTTACCATCGCCAAAGAAATCGAACTAGAAGACCACGTAGAAAATACAGGCGTTGCTCTAATTCGTCAAGCCGCCTCCCGAACCAACGACGCAGCAGGCGACGGCACCACAACTGCTACCGTTTTGGCTCACGCAATGGTCAAAGAAGGCCTGCGGAACGTAGCTGCTGGTGCAAATGCGATCGCCCTCAAACGCGGTGTTGACAAAGCAACCACGTTTTTGGTCGAAAAAATTGCCGAACACGCCAAACAAGTAGAAGATTCCAAAGCCATCGCTCAAGTCGGCTCCATCTCTGCTGGTAACGACGATGAAGTCGGCCAAATGATTGCCAACGCAATGGACAAGGTGGGCAAGGAAGGCGTAATTTCCCTGGAAGAAGGGAAGTCTATGACCACCGAATTGGAAATCACCGAAGGGATGCGCTTCGACAAAGGCTACATTTCTCCCTACTTTGTCACCGACACTGAGCGGATGGAAGCGATTCTAGAAGAACCCTTCATCTTGCTGACAGACAAGAAAATCGCTCTGGTACAGGATTTAGTACCCGTGCTCGAACAAGTAGCCCGTTCCGGCCGCCCGCTGTTGATCATTGCAGAAGACATTGAGAAAGAAGCTCTAGCTACCCTCGTTGTCAACAAACTGCGCGGTGTGTTGAACGTGACTGCTGTTAAAGCACCCGGTTTTGGCGATCGGCGCAAAGCCATGTTAGAAGATATCGCCGTATTGACCGGCGGTCAACTAATCACCGAAGACGCCGGTTTGAAACTGGAAAATACCAAGCTCGACATGATCGGCAAAGCCCGCCGCATCACCATCACCAAAGACAGCACCACAATTGTTGCCGAAGGTAACGAAGCCGCCGTCAAGTCCCGCTGCGAACAAATTCGCCGTCAAATGGACGAAACCGAGTCTTCCTACGACAAAGAGAAGCTGCAAGAACGTTTAGCCAAATTGGCTGGTGGCGTTGCAGTAATCAAAGTTGGCGCTGCGACTGAAACCGAAATGAAGGATCGCAAACTGCGTTTGGAAGATGCGATCAACGCAACCAAAGCTGCTGTCGAAGAAGGAATTGTTCCTGGTGGCGGTACAACTTTGGCTCACCTAACTCCTGAATTGGAAGAGTGGGCTAATGGCAACCTGAAGGGCGAAGAATTGACCGGTGCATTGATTGTGGCACGGGCTTTGGCTGCTCCTCTGAAGCGGATTGCTGAAAATGCTGGTTTGAACGGCGCTGTGATTGCTGAGCGCGTCAAAGAAAAGCCGTTCAACGTCGGTTTCAACGCAGCGACAAATGAGTTTGTCGATATGTTTGAAGCTGGTATCGTTGACCCTGCGAAGGTGACTCGTTCTGCTCTGCAAAATGCTGCATCTATTGCTGGTATGGTGCTGACAACCGAGTGCATCGTCGTTGACAAGCCCGAACCGAAGGATGGCGCTGCTGCTGGCGCTGGCGGCGGCATGGGCGGCGGCGACTTCGATTATTAAGTCGATGTTTGATTACTAATCGCTAGTTTGATGGGCGGGCAATAATGTCCGCCCTGTTATATTGGAAAGTGCTTTTCTTGTATTATTTCGTACTATGGCTCGTACTAACCTCTTAGATACTCGGACTACTAGCTTTGGGGACTTAATCAGCAATGGCAAAATCTATCGAGTACCGCCATTCCAACGCGATTATTCCTGGACGGAGGAGAACTGGGAAGACCTCTGGCAAGATATTTTGATGCTGCACAACAACCTCAGTGTCAGCCATTATATGGGAGCGATCGTTCTGCAAAGCTCCGCTACTGCTGATAAAGAATTTACAGTCATCGACGGTCAACAGCGATTAGCCACTCTCAGCATTATTGCCGTTGCTGTTATTGAAAAAATCCGACGGTTGGTAGAGCAAAATGTTCAGCCTGAAGCCAACCGAGATCGGCAAGAAATTCTCAAGCGTACTTATCTGGGTGATCGAGATCCGCGTTCTCTCCGTTACTCTAGCAAATTATTTTTAAATGAAAATAATGATGATTTTTATCAAAGTAATCTGATCAATCTTAGAAAACCCTTAAATATCCGAGCGCTGTCGAAATCTAATCAACTGTTATGGCAAGCTTTTGATTACTTTTCCAAAGAATTAGAAAAACTGCCTGACATATTTCAGGATGGAGAAAAGCTAACTGCTTTTCTTGGGGATACTGTTGCTCAACGGCTACTTTTTATCCAAATTAGCGTCGAAGATGAATTGAATGCTTACACTGTTTTCGAGACACTGAATGCTAGGGGGTTAGAGCTAACTTCCACCGATTTGTTGAAGAATTACCTTTTCTCACTGTTTCAAGGCCCAGACGATTTAAAAGCGGCGCAGCGACAGTGGAAGCGCATTATTAATATGGTTCAGATGGAGGATTTTCCCGCATTTTTGCGCTACTATCTCAGTCTAAATCATTCCCGAGTGCGACGCGAGCGCTTATTTAAATTAGTTCGAGAATCTGTCAAAGATGGTCAACAAGCTTTTGACTTGCTTGACAAACTTGAGAATTTCAGCAGCTTATTTGTAGCTCTTGGTAGTCCCAATGATGAATTCTGGCGCGATACTCCACAGAATCAACCATATATTCGCGCGCTCAACTTATTTCGGGTCAAGCAGGTATATCCAACCCTGTTTGCTGCTTATCAGAAGTTCTCGCCTGAAGATTTTACCCGCTTGCTAAAGCTTGTAGTTGCTATTTCCTTTCGTTACAGTATCGTTAGCAGCTTGAATCCCAATGAATTAGAATTTCTTTACAATAACGCTGCGCTCGACATTACCAGCGGAAAAATAACGGGTACCCGGCAGGTTTTTGATGCACTGCGTCCGGGCTATGTTAAGGATGAAAAATTTCAGCAGGACTTTTCTTTGCTTTCTATATCTACAAAAAATCAAAAGCGTAAATTAGTTCGTTACATTTTTTGCAACTTAGAGGCAGATGCCTCTGGCATAGAGGTTAATGAAGATAGTTTTTCAATAGAACACATTTTACCTGAAGTACCGACTGATGACTGGCGACAAAATTTTACTGAAATCCAGATAGAGGACATGGTTTACCGTCTTGGTAATTTAACTCTTTTGGAACCTTCTTTTAATCGCGATATTGGACAAAAGAACTATAGGATTAAAGTAGAAAAATATCAGCAAAGTGTTTATGCTTTAACAAAGAACATCATGGCAGAAGATTGGACGCCCGACGCGATTGCAGTCCGTCAGAGGCATCTAGCACAGCGTGCGGTTCATATCTGGAAATCTGATTTTTCTTGATTTTTAAATCAATTGCTATCTAGGCTCGATCGCGATACAGGTAAGGATGTCCTATTGTTGGAGAAGTGCGCTCACTATATTGGCGTGTAAAATTGACTACAGTCTAAATATTTTCAGAAGCGCACTCGACAACTCAATCCTCAACAGCTTACTCTCTCAACAACCAACGCAAAAGCCATGAAACTTTACCATACTCCCATTTCCCCCAACTCCCGCCGCGTGTGGATCGCCCTCTTAGAAAAAAACCTCGACTTTGAATTAGTAGAAATTCACTTGGACGGCGATAACTTGCAGCCTGAGTTTGTGGCAATAAATCCTTTTCACCGCATCCCTGTTTTGGTCGATGATGACTTTACTGTCGTCGAGTCTCTAGCAATTCTTGACTATCTAGAAACGAAGTATCCCGAACCGGCAATGCTGCCAAAAGAACCGAAAGATTTGGCAGTTGTGAGGATGGTAGAAATGGTCACGGTTAACGAACTTATACCAGGAGTTAATCCCCTAAGCAGTGAAAAAATGGGATGGGGAACTCCCCAAGCGCAGGAAATCGCAAAGGCTAAGGAAAAAGTCAATACTGTGCTGACATTCTTTGAAGGCTTGCTGGACGATCGCCCTTTTTTCGCTAGCAACAGTGTCACGTTTGCCGAGTGCGTTGCCGGCACCATCGTGCCCTTGCTATCTTGGGTTGGTGTGTCCCTAGACGGCTATCCTAAAATTAAAGCTTGGTGCGATCGACTAATGTCGCGTCCCTCATGGCAGCAAACTCAATTCACCGAGGCAGATTTGGCGGCTTTCGCATCTCGAAGACAAAAATTTTTGGCACAAGCTGAAGCCTAATGAACAAATCAACTGTCAAGCGATCGCTCTTTTTCCTCGCACTTTTCGCCTGTATCCAAATTCCCATCGCAGCAATGGGGCAACCCGCTGCCCGATCGAACTACGAAGCAATTAACCCTAAACAGTTCCTTACCGATCGCAAAATTACCCTCTCCAACCCCAAAGATATCGCAGCCAAACTCTTTATTCTCGATCGAGAATCTGAAGGCAGAAAAAGCGATGGAATTTCGGTTGAATATCCCACGCGAGAAACAGCCGTAATTGTCCAAACCGTCATCGGTTTAGCTGACGATTCTGTTGCCGGAATGCGGCACCGCATCGAACTCAGACTCAGGCAAAATAAGTGGGAAATTGTCTGGATTGGCCGACAATCGAAGTGTCAACCAAATCGCGGACACCAAAATTGGGCAAGCGGCCTCTGTAGGTAGAAAGGTCGATCGGCTTTTTGCTTAAATTGATTCACCCCGCCTTCGTTGCCAGGAAAGAAGCTAGGACTTGACGCAACCGATGATGAAAAACAGAAGCTGAGAAAGATCCGCTACCGCTGCTTCTTCCCGATAGAAATAAGTTATTCATGCGTAAGTCCAAGAAGCAGTTTCTGTTCCGCATTGTTCCCTGGCTGCGCGACAATCTTAAAACTATTGCCGGTGTCGATCGCTCTTTTAGTCAAAAAGAGCGATCGAACTCAGAAGTTTACTTGCACATGATTAAATTTCCCGCTGAGATGAATCCGGGCACAGGGCCTGAAATCTCAACCCAATTGCGGTCTTCTCCATTCTTATCTTTGACTAACTGGAAATTCGGCACAAGCGTTACTTGACCGTTAGCCGCTACGCCACCTTTAACCGCAGAAGTCTTGGAAGGCTCGGTGCGGATAGCTAGACCCCTTGGTGCTACGCGAGGTTCTACTTGGCGGCACAGACTGACGGGGCCCGGTGCCGGTGTGGGTGCCGGTGCTGGTGTGGGTGCCGGTGCCGGTGCTGGTGCTGGTGCCGGTGCTGGTGCTGGTGCTGGTGCCGGTGCTGGTGTGGGTGCCGGTGTGGGTGCCGGTGCTGGTGTGGGTGCCGGTGCCGGTGCTGGTGTGGGTGCCGGTGCCGGTGCTGGTGTGGGTGCCGGTGCCGGTGCCGGTGCTGGACTTGGACGGGGTGTCGGTGCTGGTGCTGGTGCTGGCGCGGGACTTGGGGAAGGAGTTTGACTAATTGTGCACGAACCTAAATTACTTTCGTCGTTGGGATATCCGCTAGCCACATACCCTTTGACGGGAGCGCTAATTTGAATCCAGAGGCGGCCGTCGGAGGCTTTAACAGAAGTAGCGCTTGGGGACAGCGTTACCTGAGTGTTAAGTGCTACCCCGCCAACTCTAGGGGATTTGGGGTCTGGGTTCTGGCGAACGGTCAAACCTTCTTTGGGAGTGACTTTGCGGCAAAAGTTGCCAGCTTGGGCTATTTGAAAGGTGGCGCTATCTTCAAAGGAAATATTTTCAGCATCCTGACTGACAGTGGATGTTGATGGGGCGGCAATACCGATCGCATTCGCACGGGCAATACTTCCGGCTGCGATCGCGATCGCGCCCAGCAATGCAGCGGGTTTGTTCCAGTAACTCAAGTTTTTCATTTCCGTTCAACTCCTCACTTAACCACAATCATTATCTTAATTGCAGGTCAATATAGCAAAAAAATCGATTTGTCTTCCACAAAAAATCTTTATGTAACATTTTTATACCTGTAAGTCAACTTTTCTTTATATAATTTAATGTTTGCTGAGAGTTAAGCGAGGACAAAATAAGCTGCTATGCCTAGAAATTGCTGGTTATGGCAGAGTGGGGGAGCGGGAGAGGGGAAAGGAGAGAGCAGGCCAAGTTAAAAGTTAACAGTTTAAATGCGTAACAGTCGATCGAACCTTACTTAAAATTACTGCGGCGAACAAATGACATTGGGAGAGTCTCGAAATTCATCTGTGGAGTCAATCTAAAATTTTAAATCTAAAATCTAAAAATCGACTTATCTTAGCTAAACCTCCCAGAGCGCGGCTGTGCATTCAATTCTAAAATCTAAAGTTGACTGAGGTTCATTGCTTCAATCTATCAAAAGAGGGAATTTTTGTAACCGTTCGCCGGCGGATAACCTCTCTCTAGAGAACGGTTCCGCCGAGCGCTCCGATAGAGTAGAAATAGAATGTCATATCTGATTGTGTATTGTATGAAACTGAATTCTTTTACGAAACGGCTTTCGACTGTCGGCCGCTGGATGGCTGCAACTGTGCTTTGCGTGTCAGCGATGGCCTTCGTTTGGCAGGGTGCGTTTTTCTCGAACACCGCAGCAATGGCTTCTCCTTCTGTAAACATCGCAGCAGCAGATGCGGGCGATGCGGTTCAAGAAAAAGCCAGCAAAGATGCTGGACGAGCCAAGAATTTCATCCGAGATACAGAAGAGAAGGTTAAGGAAACTGCCAAGACAAATGCTGCTAAAGTCGATCGAGCATCTGATGATGGTAGTTTCGTAGAGCGCAAAGCCAAGAAAGATGCGGCCACCATTGAGAAAAGAGCAGAGGAAGATTCAGCTCGGACTCAGGAAGCAGTAGATAATACCAAGAATGCTGTAGAGCGCGCTGTTGACAGCATCAAGGGCGCTTTTGGCAAGTAGAAAATAAATAAGTAGGTCAGCGCAAAAAAACAATAATATCTTGCATGGGCTTGTAAGGGCGGGTTTTTCAACGATTTGCAGTAAGAGCGAGTCGATCGTTGCAAAACCCGCCCTCTTCCCAAGCGAGGTTTATTTGTACTTACTTACTTGAAACTGGAAGATTGATGTACATTGACCAACACCTCGATACGGATCGATCTTGTTACCGACCCCAAGCCATTCTTTAAAATTGCCGCAAAAAGCGCAAATCGCTAGCATAAACCCGGCGAATGTCGTCAATTTCATAAAGTACCATTGCGAACCGCTCGACACCAAAACCGGCCACAAACCCAGTATATTTTTCTGGATCTAAACCAACTCCTTTAAGAACGTTAGGCTCGACTGTTCCGCAGCCTAAAACTTCCAGCCATTTGCCGTTCCACTGCAAATCAACTTCAGCAGAAGGTTCTGTAAACGGAAACTAACTTGTGCGGAAACGAATCGGCAAATCTTGCCCGAATGTTTGCCACAAAAACTCTTTTATTGTGCCTTTCAAGTCAGTAAATGTCAGACCTTCATCACCTGTAACTAAAACCATTATTTTAATTGCAGGTCAATAGACCTCTTGCAAAAATCCTTTTAATCAAATTCGGGAACGGGCTCTCCGGCCCATTCCACAAGAAAAAAAATTTTGTGGGATGGGCTGGAGAGCCCGTCCTAGTTATTTTTGCAATAGGTCTAATATAGCAAAAAAATCGATTTGTATTCCAGAATCCGACTTTAAACAATTTCAAGCCTGCACTTAAGTCAAGTAATTGTTATAAAATTTTATTTTTTGTTACAGTCGCCCGTGAACTTGGCAACAAACGGAGAGCCGGGACGATCGTACAATCATCTGGAGTGGCAACTCGATCGAGCCGCCCGCGGTCATTCAGAATTCTATGTATCAACTTAGTAACTATGAGAATCAAGGTCATCAACCCAAATACAAATGTCAGCATGACTCAAAAGATTGGTGCGGCTGCCGTTGCTGTTGCCAGCCCGGGAACAGAAATTGTTGCCTGCAATCCGGTGTCAGGCCCGACTGCGATCGAAGGACACTATGACGAAGCCATGAGTGTAGTAGGGGTGCTAGAAGAAATTTCTAAAGGGGAGGCGGCAGGAATTGATGGGTACGTGATTGCTTGCTTTGGAGACCCGGGGCTACTGGCAGCACGGGAGTTGGCAAAAGGCCCGGTGTTGGGAATTGCGGAGGCGGCTATGCACGCTGCCAGTTTTATCTCCACTGGGTTTTCTATTGTCACCACCTTAGAGAGGACGCGGGTGATTGCTCAACATTTGGTGAATAACTATGGAATGACCAGGTTTTGTCGTAAGGTGCGGGCGATCGACTTACCCGTATTAAGTTTAGAAACCCCCCACGCAAAAACGGCAATTTTACAAGAGTGCCGCTTGGCACTGGAAGAAGACCGTTGTGGGGCGATCGTACTGGGTTGTGGTGGCATGGCTGATTTACCAACTCAGTTAAGTCAGGAATTGGGAATTCCCGTCATTGATGGGGTCAGTGCGGCAGTCAAACTTGTGGAAGCCCTGGTGGGTTTGGGACTGGGAACCAGCAAGGTGGGTGATTTGGCGTATCCAAACTCTAAATCCTAACTTAGGAATATTTCGTTAATTCAGTGATTCGATTCAGATTAATAGACCTCTTGCAAAAATAACTAGGACGGGCTCTCCGGCCCATCCCACAAAATTTTTTTTCTTGTGGAATGGGCATCTTGCCCGTTCCAGAATTTGATTAAAAGGATTTTTGCAAGAGGTCTAATGAAGAAGAATTCAGGAGTTAGAATTCATGCGATCCCGAATGATATCGTTTCCGCGCTTCATCGGAACCATACATAATTTTTCGAGTTGCAGTGCTAGGGGGACGCTCGCTATAAGTAGCGCTCGATCGCTTATCATTCCGATGCCACCGGATTTGATATGACTCCTGACTCCTGAATTCTTTCTTGTTAAAATTGCCGCAAAAAGCGCAAATCGCTGGCATAAACCCGACGGATGTCATCGATTTCATGCAGTACCATTGCGAAGCGCTCGACCCCAAAACCAGCAGCAAAACCAGTATATTTTTCCGGGTCTAAACCAACTCCTTGAAGAACGTTAGGATCGACCGTACCGCATCCCAAAACTTCCAGCCATTTGCCGTTCCACTGCAAATCAACTTCGGCAGAAGGTTCTGTAAATGGAAAGTAACTCGTGCGGAAACGAATCGGCAAATCTTGCCCGAACATTTGCCGCAAAAACTCTTTAATTGTGCCTTTCAAGTCAGTAAATGTCAGCCCTTCATCTATTGCCAAAAGTTCTATTTGGTGGAAGACTGCCGCGTGAGTAGCATCGACAGTATCGCGGCGGTAAACGCGGCCGGGAGAGACAATCCGAATCGGCGGTTTGTGCTGTTCCATGTAGCGAATTTGCACTGATGATGTTTGAGTCCGCAGCAAGTCGCCTCCTGGCAGGTAAAATGTATCTTGCATATCCCGCGCCGGGTGGTCTGGCGGGGTGTTGAGCGCCTCGAAGTTGTAATAATCTGTTTCCATTTCCGGGCCGTTGGCGACGGTGTAGCCGAGGCCGACAAAGATATCCAAAGCGCGGTCTATGACGCTGTTTAAGGGGTGGACGCGGCCTTGGGGTCGAAAAATCCCCGGCATGGTGACATCGATGGTTTCTGAGGCTAATTTGGCTTGGATTTGGGCGGTTTGGAGGGCGGTGCGCTTGTCTTCTAAGTCGGTTTGTAGGGCTTCTTTGACGGTGTTGGCGATCGCCCCTACTTTGGGCCGCTGGTCTGGCGACAGTTTGCCCATCATGCCTAAAATTTGAGAGAGTTGACCTTTTTTGCCGAGGTAGCCGACGCGCAACTGTTCGAGTTGTTCGATGGTATTGGCAGTTGCGATCGCACTTTTGGACTCTTTGCCGAGAATTTCTAGTTGAGTTTCAATGTCGCTTAGCTGGACAGTCATTTTGATTTTAGATTTTAGATTTTAGATTATGGAATTGATGGCTGTTTTGAGCCAAGCTGAGTTTAGCGCAATTTTGGCTCGACAGTCTTGTTGATTTTAGATTTTAGATTTTCGGTAGTTACGGATAATTCGTAATAGGTAATTTGATGTTAGAGCGATCGCCCGACTTGAATTTAGTTTAATATTACGATCAGGCCTACAAAACTTTTCATGAAACTTCTAATTAGCAACGACGACGGCATCTTTGCACAAGGCATCCGCAGCCTCGCCAACGCACTCGCCGCCGCCGGCCACGACGTGAGCGTAGTTTGTCCCGACAGAGAGCGCTCCGCTACCGGCCACGGCCTCACCCTGCACCAGCCCATCCGCGCCGAAATTGTCGAATCTATTTTTGACCCAGCAGTCAAAGCTTGGGCTTGTTCGGGCACTCCCGCTGACTGCGTGAAACTCGCTTTGTGGGCTTTACTTGACAAACCGCCGGATTTTGTGCTTTCCGGCGTCAACCACGGGCCCAATTTAGGCACGGACATCATCTGTTCGGGTACGGTTTCGGCAGCAATGGAAGGAATTATGGAAGGCATTCCCAGCATTGCTTTCAGCCTCGCGAGCTATAGTTCGCAGGAATTTGGGCCGGCGGTGGATTTCGCTGTTACCTTGCTGGCACAGTTCGCCAAACAGCCAATGCCGAAACCGATGCTCTTGAATGTCAACATACCAGCAGTCACACAAGCAGAAATTACCGGAATTACGATCGCCCGTCAAGGCATTCGCCGCTATTTCGACATATTTCAAAAACGCACCGATCCGCGCGGCAAAACTTATTATTGGCTGGCTGGCGAATTGTTAGAAGATGTAGAAGAAACCCCCGATCCGGCGGTGGTGCACGATATTCCTACAGACGTACAAGCTATTCGCGACAACAGGATAACCCTTACCCCGCTGCAATACAATCTCACCTGTGTTCCCGACTTGCACTGGTTGCGGGATTGGCAGTTTGAAGGTTTTCCAAGGCAGTGAGCTCCGATCGACCCGATCCGAGCGGTAAACTAGGAATTAAGGAAAAGTGCCTATAAAGGTCTATGCCTTAGGCGTTAACACAGGCTCCCAATTAGTTGTTGGTTTTTTTACTCAAGAAAAACAGTTATGAACGCTCCTACCTATAACACTCATTCTGTCACTTGCCCGATCTGCAACCGTTCCAGCGTCGTAGGCCCAGTCGGAATGGTCAGCGGACTATTCACTTGTCCTCACTGCCATTCTCATATGGTAATTAGCTGGAGCGGTCATTTTGTGCGCGATCCCTTTAGTCTCAAACAACTGACGGTGGGAAAGATGCTCAGGCGCGAAAGCAGGCCGCTAGCTCGCCTTCAGCGCGACTTTGGGCTGGGTAAACATTTTCCGCTGATTGCAATTTTGGGCAGTTTGGTATTTTTGGGGTGTGCGATCGCCGTTACGGAACAATCGCTGCCCCGACAGAATTCATTTCAAGGATTTTTAGAGTGGGTGAGCGGAACTGGCAATTCTGAAGATGCCTCCCGTTAACATTTCTCAACATGAATTGTGACAGAATACTCCGTGCAAATATCTATTCCTTTAGGTAGAAATCAAAATATTTTAGCAATTGCACCAATCTTGAGCTGCGGGTAAGGACTTAGGCGCCGTACCCTTCTTTATGTCAACAAAAACGTCAAAACCCCAGTCCGGCAGGGCTTTTAACCCCTGCCTCAAAGCTCGATTCCGGTGTACTTAAGTATTAGAACGGTGTTTCGGGTTAAGTTGACACAAATTATACCAATTTTAAAAAAGAATGCAACAGTATTCTTGTTCCCCCCCTTAGCAAGGGGGGGCTAGGGGGGGTGGTTTTATTGTGGGGAGAAGAAATCTGAAACGACAGAAAGCACCACTCAAAGCTCGCGTCTGGGACGCAACTGTTATATTAATAAAGGTACGTAGTTGGGCTTTAGCCCTCTTTCTATATACGTCTCAAGAGGGCTAAAGCCCAACTACGCACCTATTTCTAGGATGACAATTAATCCACCCCCCTTAGCAAGGGGGGCTAGGCAGGGTGGTTTTATTGTGGGGAGAAGAGTGTTGCACGATTTTAGAGAAATGGTATTACATCGCTCTACTTTGAAACTCAGCAATTCTCCTAACAGCTTCTGCCAAAATTTCTGGCGACTCGACTAAGGCAAATCGCACGTAGCCTTCTCCTGATTTCCCGAAACCGGCACCGGGGGAAGCTGCAATTCCTGTACTCTGTACTAGCTGAGTGCAAAATTTTACGGAATCTTGGGCCCAAGGTGCAGGCAGTTTCGCCCAGACGTACATGGTGGCGGGGGGTACAGGCACTTGCCAGCCAATGCCGTGTAGCGCGTTTACAAAGGCATCCCGCCGTTTTCTGAAGGTTTCTACGCTGGTTTTAACCGTGTCTTGAGGGCCGATTAAAGCGGAGATCGCTCCATTCAAAATTCCTTGGTATTGATTGAAATCTACGGCGGCTTTTACCTGTCGCAGTGCTTCAATGATTTGGGGATTGCCGATCGCGTATCCAACTCGAAAACCTCCCATATTGTACGATTTGGATAGTGTAAAAAACTCGATCGCCACACTCTTATCTCGATCGGCTTGAAAAATTGACGGCGCCATCAATTTGCGGTTTTCCTCGCTCCCAGTCGCCTCAATTGCAGAATTGCGATCGTCAAAAACCAAATCCACATAAGGGAAATCGTGCACCAAAACTAGCCGGTGTTCCCGACAAAAAGCCACGGCTTTTTCAAAAAAAGCAACAGGGGCGATCGCAGTTGTAGGATTGTGAGGATAGCTCAAAACCATCATCTTCGACTGAGCCAGCACTGGTGTCGGAATATCTTCAAATACAGGCAAAAACTGATTTTCCGCTAACAGCGGCATCGGATAAATTTGACCGCCAGCCAAATAAACACCGCCCGCGTGAGAGGGATAACCCGGATCGAGCAACAAAGCAAAATCTCCGGGGTTGAGTACAGCTAAAGGCAAATGCGCCGTGCCTTCTTGGGAACCAATTAACGGCAGCACTTCTGTTTCTGGATTGACTGAAATCCCAAATTTTTGTTCGTACCAAATAGCTGCTGCTTCCCGAAAAGATTTTGTCCCGTTAAACAGCAAATAGCCGTGGGTGCTGGAGTCGGACAGAGAATTCGCGATCGCATCTGTAATGTGAGCCGCCGCAGGCAAATCCGAAGAACCCAGAGACAAGTCAATCACATTTTGCCCCGCGGCTCTAGCCAGAGATTTCGCCCGATCCATATCGGCAAATACATTCGAGCGCAATGGTTGTAAACGTTTGGCAAATTCCATATTTTTTGTCAGTTTTTGGGGATGTTAATCATTTTTTTGTATGATTGTTAAAGCAAAAGTTTTCTTTGATTGGTGAAAGTTTTTTTAACCGCAGAGAGCGCAGAGGACACAGAGAAAGAGAGGAATGTTGAGGAGAAAAGAGAGATGTTAAAAAAAATTTTCCGATTGCTATAGTTGTGAGTTGGGAGTTTCCAGCTCCCGAATCATTTCCCAAATTTATAAGTGACCGTCGAGCAAACCGATCAAAGTTTGTTTAGTAATAGCTCCTTCGTGAGAAAGCACTACTTCGGCATTTTTAAACAGCCTGAGAGCTGGGACTCCTTCTACTTTATACTGCTTGACAGTGTTAGGATTGGGGTCAATTTCCATTTTAACCACTTTCAGGCGATCGCTGTAGTTGGCCGCCACCCAGTCTACCGAAGGCGCGATCAGTTTGCAAGGCCCGCACCAAGCAGCCCAAAAATAGGCAAGCACTGGTTGCTCTGCTTTCAGCACTTCTGTTTCAAATTTTTCGTCGTTAATGACAATTACACTGTTGCTCATGGTTCTGCGATTATTTTTTCTATTTATTTCTACAGCCTTGGCTCTGTAAAATTTACACAAACTTAGAAAACAGGCTCAAAAGACTGTTACTAATTTTAAAACATTCTGCGAATTATTGACTAGAAACTGAGGACAGGGGACTCATGGCTAATTCTGTTTGGCGTTTAATTCCGCTGCTACAAGCGTCTGGTAGCGTCCAGATGGCGATCGACCAATGGTTGCTGGAACAGCATCTAGCGGGCAAACATCCGCCAACTCTGCGATTTTACACTTGGCAACCGGCGGCGATTTCCTTGGGCTACCACCAACGCCGGTGGCCGGAGTTTTGGCAGCATTTGTCTTGGCGGGGAACGTCTGTGGAGTTGGTGAGGAGGCCCAGCGGCGGGCGCGCCGTGCTCCACCAAGGGGATTTAACTTATGCAGTTGTGGCGTCGGGATTTGGAAGCAGCCGTATGAAAGCTTATCAGACTATTTGCGAGTTTTTGATTGAGGGTTGGAGGGCTATGGGTTTGGATTTGCACTACGGGGAAGCTGGAAGGGGTTACATTCACAATCCGAATTGTTTTGGTACTGCGACGGGTGCGGATTTAGTTACACTTGATGGCTGCAAGTTAATTGGTAGCGCGCAATTGCGACGGGGTGATGCTATTTTGCAGCACGGTTCGATGCGTTTGCAGCCGGATCTTAGTTTGTTTTCTCAAGTGTTTGGGGAGGAATTAATTCCTGTGCAATTACCTCTATCTGAAGGGGGAGATGATTCGATCGCAACTGTAATTGATGTTTTGAGTGCGGCGGCTTCTCGCTGTTTTGGGATTGATTTGGAGGTGCAGCCGCTTTCGGATGAGGAATGGGAAGCCATAGACTCCTGGACGCACTCCGACCAAAGAAACCGGGTTTTTTGCCTTGGCTGCGGACTCTAACGAAGTATTTTCGTAAAAAAACCCGGTTTCTCGGCCCCATGCGTCCAGAACTATGCAATAGACTTCTTGCAAAAGTCCTTTTAAGCAAATTTTCGGACGGGCAAGATGCCCATCCCACAACAGAAAAAACTTTTTGTGGGATGGGCATCTTGCCCGTCCCAGCTATTTTTGCAAGAGGTCTAATAAACTAGGGCTGCGCCTCAATTGGAACGATCGGCTCTGCCGCAATTTCGCCCCATTGCACAGAATCCAGCAAGATTTTCCAATCAGCAACTAATTCTGCATCATTAGGATTAGCGCGACGAGCAGCAACTAGAGTGCTCAGAGCATCTTGCCAAATCCCATTTTCAGCATAAATAACCGTTTTCTGGCGCGGATCTGCCGCATCTAATTGACTGCGGATATCTGCACTCAGTTCAACTCGCCGTACAGTACCGCTTTCGATCAGATCTGCCGATCGGTCTTGAGAGTCGCAAATCACTGTAAAATTCCAACGGTAACTTTTGCCTACTTCCAAGGGCGGCACATTTTTGTTAGCGGGGATACTAACGCCGATCACCCCTGATAAATTGCTAATTTTGAGATCCTGTTTATAAATCTGGTTGCCGCTTTGATCTTCTAGGATAAATTCGGCTAATTCTGCCTCTGTTTGAGGTAAGTAGAAAAACAATGTTGGATAGTCGGAAACAGTCCGTCCGATCTTATTTTTAGGCACTAAGGCTGTGAGACTTAGCTGACTAATGCTCGCGCAGCCACCGCGCACAGGGCGTCCCGGTTGAGTGGGGGGGCGCTCGTCAATATCTTCACGGGGCTGAACGAAGCGCGGCCCTCCCGATTGAGTGGGTGGCTTGCCATCTACGTTGTTTGGAGTCGGCTGTCCCACAACTGCTAATTGGGAAGCATTAAGTATTGCTATCAATACTATTGAGCCAACAAATGTCAGATTGAGGATAAACTTAGTAAATGTTTGCATACTAACTCCATGAATTTTTAGGGATAGATTCTCTTTTTTTATTTCTTGTTCCTTCCCAAAATCCGGTAGACATTAACTTTTTGTTCCCTGCCTTTTAGAGGCAAAGCTCCCCAAGATTCTACCTCAAATTTGTCTGCCAGATGCAGTAAGGTTTCTTCTGCAATCAATATCCGGCAAGTGTCCTCTTGCCGATCCTTTTCGCAGCTTTCGAGCCGAGAGGCAATATTTACGCTGTCGCCGATCACTCCATATTCTAAACGGGTTGTGCCTCCCAAACTACCCACCATAACAGGCCCTGTAAAGATGCCTACTCGCATTTTTGCGGCCGGTAAACCCCGATCGCTCCAATTTTGATTCATTTGTGGCAAGCGGGAACTGATGGCTAGAGCGCAAGATACGGCGAGGCGAGCATCTTCTGCAATTTCTTCTGGAGTGGTGCGGGGAATGGGTACGCCAAATACTGCGAGCATTCCATCTCCGGTAAATTTATTAATCACGCCTTGATGTGCTTGGACTTCTTGGGCCATTGCTGATAAATACTCATTTAACCAATTCATTACCACTTCTGGTGGTAGTTTTTCGGAGATTGTACTAAAACCTTGCAAGTCGGTGAGGATGATGGTAGCAGTAACTTTTTGGCCCGGCAATAACCCTGATTCAAGTAGATGGACGCGCTCTTTCCACAGGGCATTTGCGATCGCGGGTGAAGTTTGTTGTCCTAATAATTTCATCACAATCTGTTGCTGTTGCCTCGACTGCTCGTATTTATAGGTTACTACGACTCCTGGGGTGATTAAAAGTGCCAGAGCAGGGGGAATTAAAGGTATCCAGCCCTGTTGAGTGAATAGGAAAAAGGTGAATCCCAATAATGAGCCGAAAGCGGAGATCGCGCTGACAATGAAAGTTAGGGCATTTTCTAGCCGCCAAGCTAAACAGCCGCCCACGGCACTCCAAACAGCGATCCAGAGAATTTCTTGCCATTCGTCCCAATACCAAAATAGCCCTTTGCCGTCTAAAACTGCGCTGAGAATTTGGCTAGTTGCTGTTGCGTGAATGAATACCCCAGGCATCGGGCGGTTTCCGCTTGCAGTAGCGCTGTAAGGGCTGGAAAAGAAATCTTTAACAGTTAGGGCTGTAACGCCGATTAAGACTATTTTACCCTTCACCCATTTAGGATCGACTTTTCGTTCCAAAACTTGAGTTAGTGTCACTGTCTTTGCTATATTTTCAGCAGAGCGGTAATTGAGTAAGACTTGATAGCCTTGGGCATTAATTGTTTGATAACCTCCTGAGTCCGATCGCAACTTGAAAAATACTGTTTTGTTTGCCTTAATTTCTTGTTTTTCTGTTAGTTGAGAATCTATTTTTTGGCTATCCAAATAGGCAAAAGCTAGTCGCATTGAAAATGAAGTCAGTGTCGTTTTACCATTCTTGGCAAACATCAAATTGCGACGCACTATACCGTCTGGATCGACGACTAAATCGTTAAATCCTACCCGCTTCTCTGGTATGTTAGGAGGTGGGGGCGCTGGATCTTGCTTAGAGTTACCGATCAAGGTAATGGGGATTACTTTGGGGTTTTTGAATTGAGCCGTCAATTCTGCATTGCCCGGTTCGTAGGGAGTATTGCGAATCATATCTATGCCAATAGCTGTGGGTTCTAGACGCGCTATTTCGGCGATCGCTTTTGCTAAAGTGCGATCGGAAAGTGGCCATTTTTCAATAGTATTAATGTCCTGTTCGGTGATTGTTACTACCAGCAACCTAGGGTCAGGACCCGCATCAGGACGCAACTGCACCATGAGGTCGAAAGCATTTAATTCCAGTGGCTGCAACCAGCCTAAATGTCTCACTCCTAATAGAGTTCCCGTCACGGCAATGCAGGTAATGGCAAGAGGTTTCAAGTCAGCGAAGGCGAAGGAATGAGTTAAGTTTTGCCAACTCCAGCTTCTACCCTTCACATGATGATGAAATTGATGCAAAAATTTAGGCATATTGATAATTATTTTTTCAACTTTCCTTGAAAAAATGCACCCTATCTTAACTTGCCAAATTTTTAATTTTCCTGTGCAGTTTTGGCGATCGCACTTAATTGCAATCCTTGAGGATAGCTGTTTTCTTCTTTGCTGCGCTTGATGTCGGCGATTGAAATCTGCGGTTTGAGGTATTTTGCCAAAACTTTAACCACGTCGCCCCGATCGATCGTCCCCGCTACTGAACCAATCGGCGAGAGGACGATGATTCGGGGGAGTTGACGGGCTTCCATGCTGTTAATCACTTCTGCGATGGATGCTTTTTCTGAGACTGTGGGAGTTTTTCCCAGGGGTTTCAAAATGTTGTGCAAAGTCTGAATTGGCCACTGACTGCGTTCTGTGCAGCGGATATCGTCGATCGACACTAAGCCCAAATCTCGCCCGTTGGTCGCAGCAATGTAAAATGGAAACGGATTGACTTCTAACAAATATCGATCGGCAAATTCTCGCAGGCTCAAATCTGCATCTACAACTCGAAACTCGCGGCTCATCGCATCGCCGGCTTTAATTTTGAGCAGGGCTTCTTGCAACGAAGCAAAGCGGCTGTAGGCTAGCGCATTGCGAATCCCAAACCCGCCGATCAGCGCAATCCACAAGCCGCTGTACTCGCGCGCTAACAAGCATAAACTCAGACCGAAAGCAACGGCCAGCCCACCTAAAACTTGTCCTGTTTTTGCCGCCCAGCGAACGCCTGCAAATCGAGAGCCGGTGATTTTCCAAATTGCTGCTTTTAAAACTTGTCCTCCATCCAAAGGCAGGCCGGGAATTAAGTTAAATAATCCCAAAACTAAATTAATTTCTGCTACCCTTTCTGCCACAATTGCAATCAAACTTGTCTGAGGGAGAACTTGAGAACCCAAACCGAGGATTATAAATAGCGCAAAGCTGACGAGAGGGCCGGCAATGGCTACTTGAAAAGCTTGACCGGGAGTTTTTGATTCCGAGTCGATCGATGCAATTCCACCAAATAAGAATAGGGTAATAGAATTAACTTTAATGCCTTGCGACATTGCCGCCAAGCTGTGTCCGAGTTCGTGCAAGAGCACGGAAGCAAACAGCAGCAGAGCTATGGCCAACCCGGCACTCCACGAGAGCGCAGGTCCCCACAAGCGGTAACTGCTGGCGTATTGGCGGGTTGCTAGGGCTAAAATTATAAACCACGAGTAATCTATAACTAGGGGGATGCCAAATAAAGTTCCGATTCGCCAACCTGTCTGCATGAAAGTTTCCTGCCGCATGAGAGGAAGAAAGAGTTTCTATTATATCTTTTCTTCCGATACTTTTTTGCTAACGAATGCTAACAAACATATAAATTAAGGGAATCCCTTAACAAAGGCGTATCAACCACTGCCCGCAATAAAATCCCGCGAGCACCATTTAGATCCCGATCCATCTTCAACCCAGTGACTTGAGACTTAATAGTCCTAGCGCCACCTAGATTTTTAACAATTTCGCCCGTCCGCGACACAGTTTTAGAAGTATAAGCTTCGTTGCAGTCAATCACCAGCTTCGAGTTTTCCCAAGCTTTCCACTTCAGAAAAGTTTTAAACTCGTAATGACTTAAAGTCAGCATCTGTCTCACTGTTTTGTTTCTTAACTTGCGGCGCGACTTAGATACCATCCTAGAAGTCTCGAATGTGGGTAGCAGAATTACATCAAAATTCTCAACTAAAAACTTAGCTACTTTGTGGTGAAGCTCTTTGACCAGATTCTTGATTTTACAACGAAGTCTACTAGCGGTTTTCTTGAATAGACCTCTTGCAAAAATAGCTGGGACGGGCAAGATGCCCATCCCACAAAAAGTTTTTTTCTTGTGGAATGGGGATCTTGCCCGTTCCAAAATTTGATTAAAAGGACTTTTGCAAGAGGTCTAATCTTCTTTTCTGCTGGCTAGAAGCACTGGAAATCTTTGATACCAACTTGTCTAATCGGAAGCATAATTTCTGAAGGTACAAATTAGAATCATTTCCCAACCAGCCGTAAGAATCTTCAGAGAAAAATGTCATGAACGTGCGGACACCGGGATCTAAGGCAACCAGCCGACCTTGGTTATCGGTCTTGGCTTGCTGCACGAATTCGGAAACAATTAGGTAGTATTCGCCATAAGTAAGCGTCAACCTGCCATCGCTAAATGTTTCCGGCAAGCTTTCTTTAAGCTTGCATTTACCTAGAATTGAATGATAGACACCGCAGTCTTTTATTGCCGACTTCCGCACGTAAATAGACTGTTTGGTGTCTTTTCTGCTTCTAAATTTGCACTTGCGAATTTTACCATCTTTACCGAATCCCTGTTTGGCTGATTTTACAGCCGAACAAGCATCTTTAATGGCAATTGATTTAATCTGGAAAGGCACAGTCTTTGCCCATTCCGGCAAGCTGTTGAGTATTCCAGTTTTAATTGTCAACCAATTTGCTTTTGTACCCGGTTCTTACAGGTATTTGATAGTCGTGTTGTAAACAAAACGACTTACGCCAAACCACTGCTTAATTAGGGCTTTTTGTTCAGGGTTTGGGAATAGCCGGATCTTCCTTGATTTTCTTGCTGTAACTCCTGAGTCCGTGCATTCTGGAACTGAAGACGTGAAGGATGGCAAGAAGATCCGTTGTGATTTCGGTTTCTGGGCAGTAAACAGGGTTTGAGAGAACCACGATTTGTCCACCGTTTTGCTGTGCCATGAACTCGAATAATTCAAATCCGAATCTGCACAATCTGTCGCGACAGGCAATAACAACCGTGAGCTGTTCGCCGCGCATAAATCTGACCAATAAGGATTGCAGTCCTTTCCTTTTGAAGTTGATTCCTGAGCCGATATCTTGGATGATTTCGGCGTCTGGGTACTGCTGTCGCATGAATTCAACTTGTCTGGCAAGGTCGTCTCGCTGTTTGGTTGAACTGACTCGGCAGTAACAAACAAGGGTAGTTCCAATTGCACCGCGCTGGTAGGACTCGACATCGTAGAGTCTTTGCCCTGCTTCGTTTTTGATGCTTTTGATCTTCCCTTCGTCTGCATATTTTCTTAGGGTATTTGCGTGCAAGCCTAGAAATTCGACTGCTTTTCTCAGTGGTACGTATGCCATCCACTTACTTTAGCGCATTTGTGAGCAAATATGGGTGTTTGTTAGAAAACAATACACTGTGGATTATCCCCTTGCCTTTCCCCTTGCCCTGATTTTTAAAGAACTCCGGCGTTTCCTAAGCCCAAGATTACTCCAGCCCCTAGCAAGTGGCCGAAGCTGGTTGTTGCCAGCAATTCTGGTATGCCGAAGCCTTTGAACATTCCAGGCACTGCAACGGGTAAAGCTGGGCCCTTGCCTCGGTTTTGCTTGTTTATGCCGTAGTAGCCGATCGCGATCGCCAGCAAGTTGCATAAAATCATTGTCAGTCCTACCAGTGGCGACCACTCCGGCGTTGAGGGAGCGGTAGATTGTACGGCTAAGAGCAAAGATGAGTCGATCACGTTTTTATCTCCTGATTTCACAGCTAAATTGATTTCCAAAATTATAAAAAGCGGTTTGCATTAAACTAAGATTTGTTTTAATAGTTAACAATTCGTTGATATTTTGATACAAATTCGGAACCGAGGAGGAAGAGTGCGGGTTAAAATTTGCGGAATCACTAAATTAGACCAAGGAATTGCGATCGCCAGCTTGGGAGCCCAAGCTTTGGGGTTTATCTGCGTGCCGGCTTCCCCGCGCTATGTCAGCCCAGAAACAATTCGCCTGATTGTCGAGCAGTTGCCGGAAAATGTCGATCGCATCGGCGTTTTTGCGAACACCACAATAGAAAATATCTGTCAAGTAGCGGCAGAGTCAAATTTAAGCGGGGTGCAGTTGCACGGAGATGAAACAGCGGAATATTGCGATCGGCTGCGCGAGTTTTTGCCGGGAATTGAAATTATCAAAGCCCTGAGAGTTAAGAATCGTGAAACTTTAGCAGCCGCTGCTGTTTATGCTGTTCGTGTCGATACTTTGCTCCTGGATGCTTACCATCCAGAGCAATTGGGCGGTACTGGTAAAACGATCGACTGGATGATGTTAGCAGAGTTTAGACCGCAGTGTCCTTGGCTGCTGGCGGGCGGTTTAACAGCGGATAATGTTTTAAATGCAATTGATAGCGCGATCGGCAATAACTTCAGCGGTGTTGACCTTTCTAGCGGCGTAGAAATAGCGCCGGGAGATAAAGATTTGACCAAAGTTGCTCAGTTGTTCGCTAAATTAGCTCGAGTTGCTAGTCATTGCTAATTGATAATACCAAATCCGGGCTTTTTATCCCCTTTATTCTTTAGTCTGCTCGGAGTGGACTTCGTTTGACTCTCGACAGCGGTTTCAACCGCCGATTCCGCTCTGGTAATATCTCTTGAAAAACTTTAACGATCGGTTTGATTATGTTAAATTTTAGTGCGATCGTGCTGCTGGGATTGCTGGGGCGCCGCATCACTTACGCTTTTTCAACTATTCCCGATTTCACTGATTGGCTGGTTGCAGCAATGCTTGCGTTAGTTTACACTTCGATCGCCCTTCCCGTCGGTTTTTGGTCGGGATTTCTGAAAGTAGACCTGCAAACTTCTGGGCGTACAATTGTAGCAGTGCTGATGGGCTGTTTGTTAAGTCCCGGTATCACCGAGGAATTATTGTTCCGCGTATTGATGCTGCCGCACCCCTCCGAGAATGCTTCTGAGTTAATGCTGTGGTTTTGGGGATGCGCGAGTTTGGCTCTTTTTATAATTTACCACCCGCTGAACGCGCTAACTTTTTATCCGGTTGGTCGATCGACCTTTATGAATCCAGTATTTTTGCTGCTGGCGGCAATTTTGGGAGGTGCGTGCTCCATCGCGTACCTGCAAAGCGGTTCTATCTGGCCTGCGGTGGCGGTTCACTGGCTGGGAGTGACAGCCTGGCTGCTGTTATTGGGCGGTTACAGGAGGCTGTATGGTTAAATGTAAAAAGTCCAGCACAACCATTTTGTCGGGAGGATCTCAGTAGTGGGTATTATAGGAGCGATCGTAGGTTTTTTGGCAGGGATAGCAGTTGCTTACTGGTTGTTGGAAAAGCGGTTAAACAAGCAAAAGCAAGAATACTTGCAGCAAACTCACAGAATTACTGAGGAAATAGAATTAGCTCAGATGTCTCGGGTGCAACAAGCTGTCGAATCTCAGCAAGAAGAACGGGAAAATCAGCTTAGAAAAGCTACTGTCGAACACGAAAATTTACTCAGACAAGTTACTACCCAATACGAAAATCAGCTCAAACAAGTTGCAGCTCAATACGAAAATCAGCTCAAACAAGTTCAGGCAGAACGCGACATTCAGCTCCAACAAGTTGCTGGCGCACACCAGCACGAGCTGCGACAAATCAGCGAGGAATTAGAAGCCGCTAACAATGCTAAGCTACAGCAAAGTATCCAATCTTTGCAAGCAGAACACGAACATCATTTACTCAGAGTTGCTGACGAATTGCATCAAAATTATCAATCTCAGATCGAGCAACATTTGCAAAGCCTGCAAAACGATCACGAAATTCGATTGAGGCAAACTGCCGAGCAATATGAGAACCGCGAGGTTGAGATGCAGTTAACTGTGGAGGCTTTGCAACAGCAATACGAGAGTCAGTTGCAAGCGGCTAACGAGCAGTTGAAAGCTCACGAAGCTCAAATGCAAGCTACTATCAGGTCTTTGCAAGAGCAATACGAGAGTAATGTACAACAACAAGAAGTGCCGGAGCAGCAGTTCAGTCAGTTAAATCCCACAGAATTTGGAGAAGATTTACAACCACAAGAAGTTTGGCAGGAACAGTCAAGGGAGTTAAATCAAACAGAAATTGAACAAGAGTTAAATTACACAGATTATTCGCAACCACAATCAATTGATTTACATCAACCCGAAGCAGCACAACAGCTTCCAATTGCCAGACCAAGCTATTCGCTGGCGCAGTTGATGGGATGCGTTCAAAGTCAGGACACAGAAACCCGCAAGTTTGCAGCGTCTGCTTTAGGTAAAATGGCTGCTGCTAATGCTCTGAGAGCCGAAGGTCAGCGAGCAATAGAAACCTTGGGAAAATTAGCTCGAGATTTTCACCCGGAGGTGCGCGAAGCTGCTGTGGAAGCACTAGCAATGATTAAGTCAGAAAAAGTGATTCCGCTGTTGCAAAAAGCTTTGCGAGATACAGATAGCGGTGTGGCCAAATCGGCAAGTGCTGCGCTCAATAAGTTTAAGTTTTATCCGCGCACTCCGGCGGTGAAACCGAAAATTATTGATGTGAAGAAACCCAAACGTTAACCAGTTACAAAAAAACGAACGGAAAGCGGAAAGCTCAGAGACTTTAGTCCTGAGATGAAAGTGGCACGCGGGACTTTAGTCCCCGTGTCTTTCTTATTAAGAGTTTATCAATCAAGCGTAAAACAATTGACAACTCAAATCCCAAGATGTAAAATAAGTAAATCGTGATTAGGTCGCAATCATGTTAGTTTTTGAGTTTAAAGCATACGGAAATTCACAACAATTTAATGCTGTTGATGAAGCGTTACGGACTGTACAATTCATCCGAAACAAAAGCATTCGTTTGTGGATGGACAATGTAAAAATCGGCAAAAACGAGCTGAGTAAATATTGTGCAGTTTTAGCGAAAGAATTTCCGTTCTGCAATAAACTAAATAGCCAAGCTCGTCAAGCTAGTGCAGAACGAGCATGGATTGCTATTTCACGCTTTTACGATACTTCGACTTCGCTCAGCACAAGCAACTGCAAAAAGAAGGTTGTCAGGAAAAAAGGGTTCCCACAGTTTCAGAAAAATAACCGCTCTGTTGAGTACAAAACAACTGGATGGAAACTTGCAGATAATCGAAAATCAATCACTTTTTCAGACAAAAACGGAATTGGGAAACTGAAGTTAAAAGGAACAAGAAATTTACACTTTTATCAATTCAACCAAATCAAACGGGTGAGATTGGTCAAACGTGCAGGTGGCTATTATGTTCAGTTTTGTATTGATGTTGACCGTTGTGAAGTTGTAAAAAAAAACCAAAATGCCATTGGATTAGATGTGGGACTAAAAGAGTTCTACACAGACTCGAATGGCATTTCTGTTGAAAACCCGCGTTTCCTCAGAAAAGGAGAGCGCAGGCTTAAGAAAGCCCAGAAATGCTTGTCAAAGCGTGTTAAGGGTTCAAGAAACAGAGGCAAATCTAGACAGATTCTCAGCAAGCGCCACCTCAAAATAAGTAGACAACGTAAAGACCATGCTGTGAAATTAGCACGGTGCGTAGTTCAGTCTAACGACTTGATAGCCTACGAAGATTTGAGGATTAAGAACATGGTGAAGAATCACTGTCTAGCTAAGTCGATTAACGACGCATCTTGGTATCAGTTTCGTGTCTGGATTGAATACTTTGCCAAAGTATTTGAGAAAGTAACGGTTGCGGTAAATCCGCAATACACTAGCCAAGAATGCTCTAACTGCGGTGCAATTGTCAGGAAAACGCTATCGACAAGAACTCACGTTTGTCAGTGTGGTTGTAGTCTTGATAGGGATTTCAATGCAGCTAGAAATATCTTAAGTCGAGGATTGGGTACGGTCGGGCAGACCGAAACCTCTAGACTAAATCTAGGTAACGCTTGTGGAGAAGCGATCTCTACTGATGTTGGAGAAATCCTGTATCAGCAAATCGCTTCTATGAATCAAGAATCTCAGCGTCTTTAGACCTGAGAGTGTCAATAGGATAAATATAGCAATTCTCAATGGCCGACAACACAGGACACAACATTATTGTGTCCCTATCGAGGTGCTGTATTGCACAAATACAGCGGATTCCAGGTTTATGAAGTACACCCCAGAAACCGGGTTTCTTCTGGATTTTTCGCCAGAAATCGGTTTTGTTCAAGAAACCCGGTTTCTCTGTACTTCACTTACTAAAGAAAGTGCTGTATCTAGCAATTCTCAATTGCCGACAACACAGGACACAACATTGTTGTGTTTTGTGTCCCTACTGAGGTTCTGTATTGCACGGAATTTCGATTGATACCGCAAACATATAGCAATTCTCCATTGGCCAACACAGGACACAACATTGTTGTGTCCCTATCGAGGCAACTAGCGGACTAGATTCATCTTGCAAGCTGCGTCGCTGCGAAATTTTCCAGCGCAGGCAAGTAGATTGTTGATAGCGACGCACCAGACAGTATCTACGATAATTTGGACACACGCGATCGCTTATTTTCGAGTGACCAAAACCCAATCATCAACAGTTTTGACAACCTCAGCGTTATCCAAAGCTAGATGTTTGAGAACCGGTTTTTCCAACAGAAAATAAGGTTGAGGGAGAGATTGCCATTTCTGTTTGAGCGTCGGCCCGTCGGCGACAATAACTTGCCTCTGGCTGTAAAAATTCAGCGACGGACGCGGCAAGCGGTGAGATGTGAAGACTTCCTGACCGACTGGGGTTCCTTGGCGGACAATTTCGGCGATCGGCTTAACCGGATAATCCTCTGCCAGTTCCCAAACCCAGTGATCGGAAGCGACAAATACTAACAGCGTGACGTAAGTTCCCCAAATTAAAACTAATAGAAACTGCCGATCTTTGCGGTGCAGCAACACTGCCGCCACTGTCATTGTCAAAGCTACAAACATCAGAATTAACTGCAAATCTCGCTGGGGAGGCGCAACTTGTCCCCCGATCCGTACCCAGCCACTGAAATACGCGCAGCCGACGACAGCAACTAGAGCCAGCACTGCCAAAATCGCGGGATGAGGCAAAAAAGAAATAGCATCAAAATGTTCTTCGGCTTCATCTTTTACCGGCTCTGGCGGCAGCGACATTTGCTCCCAAACTTCAGCGAGATAACTGCCAACCGCTAGAGCAAAAGCTGGATAAACTGGCAAAACATACCAAGGCAATTTAGTATTCATCACAGAAATAGCCAGCAGATATACTCCAGTCCAAACCAATACTAATTTGGGCCCGGGAAAATTGCGATTTTCCCAACTAAAATACAGCCCTTGCAGATAAAATAACTGCCACGGCCAAGCTGATTCTAAAATTTCTAAAAGATAATACCAGGGCGGGCCTTTGTGATCGCCCACAGGTTCCAAAATGCGCCGGAAAGATTGGTTAACTAAATTAGCGTTGATGAAATCTTGACCGTAGTGCAGCCACTGGGCAAAATACCAAGCAGCTACCGGGAAAGTTCCGATCGCCAATCCGCCCCAAAGATACCCAGAAGTGAGGAGTCGCGGGGTATCCCAAACCAGGAAAATACAGCCGATCGCGCCCAGCAGCAGCCCCAACATGAGGCCCTTAGTCAGGCAAATGAGTCCGAACCCAATCCCCGCCCCCAAAGCGTAGCGCAAGTCGCGGCGCGATCGCAGCAAACACCACACGGAGGCGAGCAAAAAACACAAAACCGCCCCATCCAACATCGCCAAACGTCCGTGCCGCACCACCGGTAACAGCGTCAGGTAAACCAAAGTCGAAAAAATGGCGATCGACCGTCTGGGAAACAACTCCCTGCCAATGGCGTAAAGAAGCGGCACTGAAGCGGCCGTCAACATCGCCGGTACCAACCTCGCCGTCAATTCGCTGACCCCGCCGGCGGCAAAACACAGCCCCATCAGCCAGTGTACCAGCGGCGGCTTGTTCAAATAAGGCATTGAGCCGATCGTCGGATACAGCCAATTTAAGTTGCCGCGCCAAATTTCGCGGCTTACCTCCGCGGCAATGCCTTCATCCCAATCCCGCAACGCCGCGCCGCCGAGATTCAGCCCGAAAATCAGCACCGCAGCGAACAGAAAAGCCAGCATCCACAGTTTGTCTGTAAAGCTGTCATTCAAACGAGTTTTCGGTTTGCGGCCCGGGAATGGAAAGATTTCTGACATAAATTAATAGAGTTTTTAGCGTCCCAAACTAAAGGTAAACTTAGACAGCAGTTATTTGCGACCAGGAAAATACCATGAACTTGCCTGTAATTATAGATATTATCATTGGCTTAGTGTTTATCTACCTGACGTTAAGCTTGCTAGCTTCGGAAATTCAGGAACTGATTGCTACTGTTTTGCAGTGGCGGGCAGAACATTTAAAAAAGTCGATCGAAGTGCTGATTTCTGGCGGCAGCGAAGGCGCAAAAGATTCGGTGCAATTTGAGCGGGTGGAATATTTAGCCAATGAGATTTACACCAATCCGATTATCAAAGATTTGAATCAGGCAGCGAAAGGGATTTTCTCAGAGGGATTCCGCTCTGTGACCCACCGCTTGGGGGATTTTTGCCGCCGACTTACTGGCATTAAGAATGTTTTCGGCAATAAATCAAGTGGGCCTTCTTATATTCCCGCAGAGAGTTTTTCTGCTAGCCTTTTAGATACTTTAAAGATTTCTATTTTGATGCGCTCGCTCTCTAAAACGCGATTGGAAAGATTTAAAGATTTACAGTTGGCACAAATTCAAATCATTGGAGAGGGTCTGAATCTGCCGGAGTCTACTAAACCGATTATCGAGCAAGAATTTGGCTGGCTGACGGCGGAATTTAATCGCGTTGTTGAAGATTATAAAAACGATTTGGGTAGTTTGAACAACAGCTTGGATCGGATGTCTGAGAAGCTAGGATTTTATATTAATGATTCTCAGGTTTATCTACCAGAAACCGAGCTGGGAGGGAGAGAATTTCAGAGGCAAATGGCATTTGTTAAGGCGAGTTTTGATAGCGAATTTGAGCGGGAGGCGCTGCGATCGCAACTGCAACCGAGTTTGAGCAATCTGTTAAATACCGTTAGGAAAGTTAGGAAAACTCAGGGTACGGTAGCAGAAATTATGGAGGACAAAGAGGACAGTCCGATTTACAAACAAATTCAAGAAACCTTGGACGGTATGCCAGAATCTTTGAAACGCAGCCTTTATATTTTAGCGCAGCGCGCTGAAGGCGGCGGCGGAGATACTCAAGTGCAGTTGCAGCGGTTTCAGAAAGAAATTGAAATTTGGTTTGACCAATCGATGGAGCGTGCTTCTGGCGTTTACAAGCGGAATGCCAGAGGGGTGGCGATTTTGCTCGGAACTGCGATCGCTGTCGCTGCTAATGCTGATAGCATTAATATTATTAATCGGTTGTCGAAGGATTCGATGCTGCGATCGACTGTTAATTTGTACGCTAAGCAGTTGGTGGAAAAAAATGCTAGCACGAAGTTAGATAATGTAACAAGTCTGACAAAAGTTCAAAATCAGGTCGATCGAGCTTTGGATAATGTAGCTCTGCCTTTGGGATGGAGCGAACCGAACAGGTTAAAACTAGACACGCAGGGGAATTTATTTTTGCCGGCTTTGATGTCAAAATTGTTTGGTTGGATATTGAGCGGCGTAGCTATTTCTATGGGAGCTAGTTTTTGGTTCGAGGCGCTCAGCAAGATTATTAATATCCGCAATGCAGGGAAGAAACCGCCATCTGCTACAGAATCTTGAGTCGCGCAGTTGCGGGCAGATCGACCAACTGTCATACCATTCTAGATTTTAGATTTTAGATTTTAGATTTTAGATGGGAATGACTGATGAGTATTGGGGGTTTGAAGCACGGGCCTAAAGTTGAATTTTTTTTACTGTCACCCTACAGGATACAGGATCGATCGGTAATTACGGGCAGTTGGGGCTGTGGGGGAAAACATACAGAATATAAATTCCGTGCGATCGCGGATGGCAGTGCCCCAGAAATAGGCGAAACTGATAGGTGGGTTGAATAGGAATAAGCGAAACAAACAAAGTGGCTGTCAGTTTATGACCAAAAATTTCTTGATGGTACCGGCAACGTGATTTATCCGTGGAATCAATCCAAAATCTAAAATCTAAAATCCTCAAGCCCCCGAATTTATCCGTGAGGTCAATCTAAAATCTAAAATCTAAAATCTAAAATCTAAAATCGAATGACGGTCTGACTCCAGGGGGCCATCTACCAATTTACACCCTTTTGGAACACGAAATATGTTCGCTGTCTATCTAATTATTCAAAATGTATATAACTCGGTTTTAAATGGGTAAAGTGCGCCCTGCGTAGCCTACATATAGAGGTTATACATAAGTGCTTTACATATAATTAAGAGGGGTTAAGCTGTTCGGCATTTAAAGGAGGATAGTAGGGTGCGTCAGTAAAGAAGCGTTTCCCATGTATAGTAAGCGTTCTAGCTGACGCACCCTACAGGCCTAGTTAGTGGTTTAAATGCGTAACAGATTAATTACCCTAGACTCATTTTATAACGGCTGAAATAATGCTAGATTTAGCCACATAAAGCCGCAAAAAAATCGGCTGGTAGAAGCGGAATTTATTTGAATGTTCCCGCTAATTTTTTTTATCTATTCTCCAGCGCTTGCGGCAAAAAATCCCAGCCACTACAAGCGCCAGCAGGTCGATCGGGATAAAAAAAATATTTATTAAAATGACACACGCGCCAAATTAGGTGTTAAGATGTAATCAAATAAAGCTGATGAGATTACTCCGGGGCTGTATCTACCAGTAATGCCATTAATGGAGTCTAAAATATGAGTTCTACGTTCGCTCAACTCAACTCAGAATCTTCTTTGGAAAAACTGCCCCCGCGTTCATTAGTCTTCATTGATTCCGGCGTGGAAGATTACGAGTCAATTGCAGCGGGAGTGCTGCCGGGCCAGCAGGTAGTAATACTCGATCGCACCAAAAACGGCATCGAACAGATCACCTCTGAAATTGAAAAATACGCCTCTACCAACGGGGCGATCGACTCGGTTCACATCATTTCTCACGGCAGTTCTGGCAGCCTGCAACTGGGCAATGCCGCTCTGGGTTCAGATAACATAGAGCAATACAAAAGCCAGTTGGAAAAGTGGCAAACTTCACTAGCTCCACAAGCAGACATCATGCTGTACGGCTGCGATGTAGCAGCCGGTACAGGCGCTAATTTCGTTGATAAATTCAGTCAATTAACGGGGGCTGACGTTGCCGCATCTACCAACATCACCGGCCGAGACGGCGACTGGAATTTAGAATTTGCTAAGGGTCAAATTGAATCGGACTTAGCCTTGGGCCCGGAGGCGATGGCAAATTACCGAGGTGATTTAGCTACGATCGTCGTAGCCAACAATAGCGATAGCGGGCCCGGTTCTTTAAGAGCTGCGATCGCATCTGCTGTTGCCGGCGATACAATTACCTTCGCACCCGGTTTGGCCAACCAAACCATCACGCTCACCAGCGGTCAACTCGATATTGCCGTTGGCAAAAACATCACCGTTGACGGTGCCGACGCAGCCGGTTTAACGATCAGCGGCAACAACGCATCCCGCGCCTTTTTTGTCAATGCAAACGTTGCGACTGCTACGAGTTTTGCTATCAAAAATCTCACTGTTACCAACGGCAAAACCACCGATACAGGTGGCGCGATCGGCACAACCGACGAAGTAAGCCTCACAGTAGACAATGTTCAGTTCAACAACAACGTTGCCGATAAAGGCGGTGGCGCAATTTTCGGCAATTTCAACAATACCCTGACTGTTACCAACAGTAAATTCAACGGCAACGTCGCCACCGCCGCTAACGATGAACGCGGTGCAGGTGCGATCGGCTTTTTGAGCTCCAAAGCTTTTACTGTCACCAACAGCGACTTCACCAACAACTTAGGAATTAACGGCGGAGCAATTAACAGCTTAAACGGCAAGCTAACGATTGACAACTCGCGATTCATCGGCAACGACACCACCGCAGCCTCTTACGCAACAGACCAAGATAATCCATTTTTAAGGGGTTTTGGCGGAGCAATTTACACAGACAGAGCCAGTTCTACTGACGAGCCTTCCGGGACAATTAAGATTACCAATAGCGTATTTCAAGACAATAAAGGTCGAGGTGAAGGAGGCGCAGCTTATCTGTTCACCGGCAGCCAAGACAACGTAATTTTGGAAAACACCACCTTCCAAAATAACGAAATTCTGCCGCTACCCAACGGTGGAAATGATGGAAACGGTGGTGCGGTAACGATTTTGAGCGACAGCACCAACCAGGGATTGACCATTACCAACACCACCTTTGCGGGCAACAAAGCCGGCAATCAAGGTGGCGGCCTGTGGACACGCAATGCCCCTGCTACGATTACCAACAGTACATTTTCTGGCAACTCCACGGCGTTTGCTGCTGGTGATTTCAACAAACTCGGCGGTGCAATGAGTCTTGGTGCACCCACGACTATTGTCAACACGACGATCGCCGATAATTCTGCCGGCTGGGTTGGTGGAGGTATCTTCGCCGATGCCAATAATGTCAGCCTCAAAAACACGATTTTTTCCAACAATACAGCGGCTAACGGAGGAAACCCTTGGGGAATTCAGCAACACGTCACCGCGCAATATAGCGATCTAGGAGGGAATTTTCAGTGGCCGCCCAAAAACCCCAATGACGGAAGCGATGTCAATGCGACGGCAAGTGTGACGATCGCAGACCCCTTACTCGGCCCTTTGGAAAACATCAACGGCGCTTTAGTCAGGCCCCTGCTGACAGGAAGTCCGGCAATTGATACAGGGATTGCCACCGGCGCACCCGCTACGGATCAGCGCGGCGTGACTCGCCCTCAAGATGGTGATAGCATTCCAGGTGCGATCGCCGACAGCGGTTCTTTTGAATTCGGAGGTACTGTCCTCCCGACACCGACTCCAACTCCGGCACCCACACCAACTCCTACTCCGACTGAGACTCCGACACCCACACCGACTGAGACTCCCACACCCACACCCACACCGGCGCCAACTCCAACACCCACACCGACTGAGACTCCCACACCCACACCGGCGCCAACTCCTACTCCAGCGCCAACTCCTATTCCCACACCCACACCGGCGCCAACTCCTACTCCCACACCCACACCGGCGCCAACTCCCACACCGGCGCCAACTCCTACTCCGACTGAGACTCCTACTCCTACTCCCACACCAGCGCCAACACCCACACCGACTGAGACTCCTACTCCCACACCCACACCGGCGCCAACTCCTACTCCGACTGAGACTCCTACTCCCACACCCACACCGGCGCCAACGCCGACGCCTGCACCTATCAGCGCCCCCGAATTTAACCTTGCAGCCGTCACTCCCAACCCCGTTGACCAAACCCTCAACGGTGGTGATACAGACGATTTAATCATGGGCGGCCGCATTAACGAAGCCATCAACGGACTTGGGGGAAATGACAGCCTCTACGGCTTGGGCGGCAACGACAACATTGACGGCGGTACTGGGAACGATACCATTTTCGGCAATGAAGGCACCGATTTTGCCCAAGGCGGTGCTGGCAGCGATACCATCTACGGTGGCAAAGATAATGACACTATTGTTGGCGGAGATGGCGACGACTTTTTGAGGGGAGATTTCGGCAGCGATACTGTTGCCGGCGGCCTTGGCAGCGATACCATTTTCGGCGGCAAAGATGACGATATTTTGTTCGGCGAAGATGGGGACGACTACATTTTCGGCAACCTAGGAAATGACACAATTAATGCGGGGAACGGCAGCGATATTGCGTTTGGCAATGAAGGTGCAGACCAGATTTTTGGGTTGTTGGGAAATGACACGCTTTACGGCGGCAAAGAAAACGACAGTCTCGATGGCGGTGAGGGCAACGACTTGCTGTTCGGCGGCAATGAAAACGATGCGCTGTTCGGCGACACCGATAACGATACGCTTTACGGCGGTAAGAGTAATGATATCCTCACCGGCGGTGCTGGTTCCGATTTCCTCAGCGGCGATGTTGGGGACGATACTTTGACTGGCGGTTCTGGTAATGACGTGTTTTTCCTAACCCGAAATCTGGGCAGCGATACGATTACTGATTTCCGCAAGGGTGAGGATTTAATTGGGTTGAATGCAGGTTTGAGTTTCAATCAACTCAGCATCACTTCTAGCAACAATCAAACTTTGATTAGCGTCACTGGTACTAATCAATTGTTAGCGAATCTTAACGATGTTGCGCCCGGTACTCTCACCGCTAGCGATTTCACTCAGGTAACAATCTAACTGCCTCTGGTAGGGTGCGGGTTGCGCACCTTACTACTGGGGGAACATCGCGTAGGATTCACAACGCGCACGGCCCGAATAAAGCAAGCTTTCTCAAAAACTCAATTTCTGATTTTTAGGAACTTTTTGCGATCGGGTAAACAGGTTAAATTAACCAAGCATTTAATGCGAATTTTATTGTATAAAACAATACGGTTCAGTTAGTGCTAAAAAACCTGGTCGTGCGTAGGTTGGGCCATTGGAACAAACCCTCCGTTTCACTCCGCCCAACATTTTTGCTACAATTTTCCTTGACCCAAGCGTATTGTGGTATAAGGTACGAGTTAAAGCAATTCTAAGGAATTCGCAACCGCAGATATCTTTTCTGAATTTATCCAAACTAAGGGTAAAAAAATGAATGGTTTGATTCCCTACTTATATCGGTGAGGTGCACATTGCAAACCTGCAATATAGAGGTTCTGCGTCCAGGAGTGTTTGCATTACATCCTCTGCGGTTAATTGCTATAAAACTCGCAGCCGCAACAGACCAAAACTTGCATACGGATACAATTACCGGATTTCAATCATGGAGGACAACCAACTTTTCTCCTTAATTGAAATCCCCAGATTTATCGGTGAGTTCTTCATTCTGCGTGCTGCCTTCAGCATCTCTCACCTTCTGCTTTCAAGGTGAATCTACAGCAAACAGCAAACATTTTCATAGGGTATGCGAAATGAGTTCAAATTTTGCCAGTATAGATTCGCAATCGGTTATCCGCAATTCTCGTCCTAAATCAATTGTATTCATTGACTCAGACTTAGATGACTATCAAAGTCTTGCCAGCGGCGTGCTTCCCGGTGCAGAGACAATCATTTTAGATAAAAATGGCAACGGAGTCGAGCAAATTACGGCCAAACTGCAAACAATCGCTGCGGCGGGCGGAAGTTTAGACCAAGTTCACATTTTTTCTCACGGCAATTCTGGCAGCTTGCAGCTTGGTTCTGCGACGTTGAATTCGGATAATTTGCCACAATATGAAAGTCAGTTGCAAGGTTGGCGAAATGCACTGAGCGAAAAAGCTGATATCGTGCTTTACGGTTGCGATGTTGCTGCGGGTTCGGGTAGTGATTTTGTCGATCGCCTGGGCGAGTTAACCGGGGCTGATATTGCTGCATCTACCGATCGCACTGGCCGCGGTGGTAACTGGAATTTGGAGTTTGCCAAAGGGGATATTGAAGCGCCCTTAGCTCTGAATCCACAGGTAATGGCAGATTACCGAGGGACTTTAGCAACTATTACCGTTACCAACAGTAATGATAGCGGGGCTGGTTCCTTGAGAAGTGCGATCGCCTCCGCAGCAGCCGGCGATACCATTCAATTTGCCTCCAGTCTTGCCAGCCAAACAATTACTCTCACTTCCGGTCAACTTGTCATCAACAAAAACTTGACAATTGATGCAACTGGTGCTAGCAATTTAACCATTAGTGGCAACAACACTTCGCGGGTAATCTCCACAGAAGGTTCAACCAATGTTACTCTAAAAAACCTGATTGTTGCCAACGGCAAAGTTTCTGGAACCGATCCGAATAATGAGGCGACTAGCAGCGGCGGTGGCATTCAAACGGGAGGTAACAGCACTTTAACTTTAGAAAATTGCGAAGTCAACAATAATGTTGCCGGTTTTGGTGGCGGCATTTACACGGGTTTCCGCAGCACGACAACTGTAATTAACAGCAAGTTTAGCGGCAATGACGGTTCTTTGGCTAACAATACCGAACGCGGTGGCGGCGCGATCGCAACTAAAAGCGGCGGTTCTCTGACTATCAGAGATAGCGAATTTACCAACAACAAAGGCAGCTACGGCGGAGCTGTTAATAACCTGTTGGGCAGCATGACGATCGAAAACTCTAAATTCACCGGCAACCGCACAGACAAAGGCCCTGGTGGAGCAGTTTACGTCGATGGTGCTAATGCTTCCGGCGCCAATGCAACGCCCGGCCCTGTTGCCGGAAATATTGTCATCCGCAACAGCGTTTTTGATGGCAATATCGGGACAGGAGAAGGAGGAGGAGCCTTTTTATTTGGTTATTTCCAAGATAAAGTGGCTTTGGAAAACAGCACTTTTATTAACAATAAAGCTGTAAAAAATTCATCAGGAAGTGGAGGTTCGGGAGGTGGAGTCCGCCACGGAAATGTCGATTTGACAGTGACAAATACGACTTTTGCTAACAATACAGCCGATGATAACGGCGGCGGTTTGTGGTTGGGAGAAGATGGAAATGTCAGCATTGTAAACAGTACGTTTTCCGGCAATACTGCTGCTAAACAGGGCGGGGGAATAGTTGTCGGCAACAGAGATTCCTTTTCCACTAACATCGTCAATTCGACTTTAGCCAAGAACACTGCTGGAGAGTATTCTGGCGGTATTGCGACTTTTGGGAATCAGCCAATTACTGTCAAGAATTCGATTTTTGATAGCAATACGGCTGGCAATCCTTTTAAAGTTAAATACCAAACTGGAAGGGCACTAATTGACGGGGGAAATAATCTGCAATTTCCTGCTAAACTGACGACGGGCGATCCTAATGACAATAATGCGACGGCAAGTATTACGATCGCAGATCCGAAACTCGGCCCTTTGGAAAATATCAACGGTGCTTTCGTTTTGCCGTTGCTAGTAGGAAGTCCGGCAATTGATACCGGTACTGGTGCGGGGGCGCCGGCTGCGGATCAGCGCGGTGCGACACGCCCGGCTGATGGTGATGGTAACGGAAGTTCGATCGTTGATATCGGCGCTTACGAATTTAACGGTACTGTCACGCCGACACCCACGCCGACACCGACACCCACACCGACACCCACACCTGCACCCACACCGACTCCCGCGCCTGCGCCCACTCCAACTCCTACACCTGCACCCACACCGACTCCCGCGCCAACTCCAACTCCAACTCCAACACCTGCACCGACTCCGACACCCGCGCCGACTCCAACTCCTACACCGGGCGCAGATGATTGCCTATTCGATGAAGTCACTGCTCCGGAATTCAACTTTGCCACCATTACTCCCAACTCTGTAGAGCAAACTATCAACGGCGGTAACGGTACTGATTTCATCATGGGGTGCAGCCAAAATGAGTTAATTAATGGGTTCGATCGGAATGACACTCTCTACGGTATGGGCGGCAGTGACAACATTGATGGCGGTGCCGATAGCGACTTAATCTACGGCAATGAAGGCACCGATTTCATTCAAGGTGACTCTGGCACCGATACCATCTACGCTGGCAAAGATAATGACACTGTTGTTGGCGGAGATGACGACGACTTTTTGAGGGGAGATTTCGGCAGCGATACTGTTGCCGGCGGCCTGGGCAACGACACCATTTTCGGAGGCAAAGATGACGATCTCTTGTTCGGTGAAGATGACGACGACTACATTTTAGGCAACCTAGGAAATGACACAATTAATGCTGGAAACGGCAACGATACTGTGTTTGGCAATGAAGGTGCAGACCTAATTTTTGGTAAAGCTGGAAATGACACGCTTTACGCCGGCAAAGACAACGACAGTCTCGATGGCAGTGAGGGCAACGACTTGCTGTTGGGCGGCAATGAAAACGATGTGCTCTGCGGCGACATCGGTAACGATACGCTTTACGGCGGCAAGGGTAATGATATTCTCAGCGGCGGTGCTGGGGACGATTTCCTTTCCGGCGATGTTGGGGACGATACTTTGACAGGCGGTTCGGGAAATGATGTGTTTTTCCTAAATCAAAGTTTGGGTAGCGACATCATTAATGATTTCCGCAAGGGCGAGGATTTAATTGGCTTGAATTCTGATTTGGGTTTCAATCAACTCACTATTACTTCTAGCAACAATCAAACTTTGATTACTGTGACGGATACCAATCAATTGTTGGCGAAGCTTAACAATATTACCCCCGGTATTCTCACTGCTAGCGATTTCATTACTCTGTAGTTTTTGATAATTAAATCCGGTTTGGCTATACCCTCGATCGTTCTGCGGTTGAAACCGATCGCACAACTTTTGGGAAATGGTATAAAATCGTTGGATTAACTAGGGATCTTCGACTTCGCCCCAGAAGTCGGGGATCTTTTTAATCGCACAACAGGCGATCGCCCTTCTCCACCTCCGCATTCACCCGCAAATAATCCCGCACGCGATCGCAACCATAACCCAATAAATCCAGACTCAGAATTCGCTGCACATTCCACAAAATCAGCGTGTTATCCTCGCTGACGGAAGCGACAAACGTCCCATCAGAACTATACGCCACTCCCCTAATCGCCGCACTGTGACCTCTGAGAGTCGTTAATTGGGTGCCGTCAAGCTTCCAAAACTTTACTGTATTGTCCACACTGCCAGAAGCAATCATTTGACCATCCGGGCTAAATGCCACTCCCCACACCGCAGCATGATGACCTTCAAGAGTTCTCAGTAACTTGCCCTCAATTGTCCAAAGCTTAATCGTATTATCGCCACTGCCAGAAGCAACCATCTTGCCGTCAGGACTAAAGGCCACTCTCCATACCGCAGCAGTATGACCTCGGAAAGTTCTCGCTAAGGTACCATCAAGCTTCCACAACTTTACAGTACCATCTCCCCCTGCTGAGGCAATTAGTTGACCGTCGGGGCTAAATACTACCTGCCAAATAGGAGCATGATGTCCTATTAGGATCTTCGGGGGGGAGTATCCATTGGTGTTACCTAGAGATTTTGCGGCGGATGTTTCGCCCGTAAAAGTGTCGCCCGGCCGCCAAAGCTTAACCGTGTTATCTTGACTTGCCGAAGCGATCGTTTGACCGTCAGGACTGAAAGCTAATCCAGTCACTCTAGCGCTATGACCGACGAAAGTTGCGATAGAAGCGCCTTTGAGATCCCAGACGTTGACAATATTATCGTTTTTGGCAAAAGCGATTAAGCGATCGTCGCGACTCAGGGCAACTGCATAAATCGCCGCGTCTTGTTCCCTCAAAGTCGCCAGCAATTTGCCTTGCCGACTCCAAAGCTTAGTCGCGCCATCCTCGCTACCTGTTGCAATTTTAGAACTATCAGCACTGACATCTAAAGCCCAAATCCCGGCTTTATGTGCAGTAACGATCGTTCGCAATGGATTTTGACTTTGCCACAGTCTGACGCTGTTTTCTGCACCCGCCGAAGCTATAAAGCTGCCGTCGGCACTCCAAGCTATCCCCCAAATCCCAGCACTATGACCTCTAAATGTTGTCAATTCTGTGCCGTCAATATTCCAAAGTTTTACCGTTTTATCTCGACTTGCTGAGGCAATAGTTTGACCGTCATGACTAAACACAATTGCGGATATTACAGCAGTATGACCCTGAATAGTTCTTAGCAAAATGCCGTTTTTGTTCCAAAGTTTCACCGTTTTGTCTCCACTGGCAGAGGCAATAATTTGACCGTCAGGACTAAACGCCACTGAGGATACCACAGCAGCATGACCCTGAATAGTTCTTAGCAAAATGCCGTTTTTGCTCCAAAGTTTTACCGTTTTGTCTCCACTGGCAGAGGCAATAGTTTGACCGTCGGGACTAAATGCTACTGAGGATACCCCAGCAGTATGACCTTGGAAAGTTTTCAGCAAACTGCCGTCTTTGTCCCAAAGTTTTACAGTTGTGTCCACACTAGCAGAGGCAATAGTTTGACCGTCGGGGCTAAATGCTACTACCCAAATGCCCGCACTGTGACCCTGAAAAGTTTTCAACAAAGTGCCGTCCTTACGCCATAATTTCACAGTACCATCATCACTTCCAGAAGCAATTAACTGACCGTCAGGGCTAAATTTGACTGACCGAACCATCGCCTGATGACCTTTGAGCGTTGCCACTTCTGTACCATCCCTCCCCCACAGTTTGATAGTTTTATCTACACTTCCAGAGGCAATTAACTTACTATCAGGACTAATATCGACAGTCATCACCGCCGCTTTATGCCCCGATAAACGGTTGTATTCATCGCCTTCATAAACTGCTTGCCGCAATACATTGATAACTTGATGTTCAATATTTGTGTCTGTATTGCCTAACTTTTGCAATCGGCCTTGAGCTTTAATTGCTTCTATTAGTGCATCCAATCGGCGATTAGAGGCAAACAGTCCGTCAGAAGAAGAAACCAGCGCTTGAATTTCGCTAATCCGAGCTTCGCGTTCGCTAATAGCCGCTCGGCGATACTGAAAATAACTTGTTACTCCTAAACCGCAGGCAAGCAGCAGTGCAATACTGACGGCAAATAGTAATGTTCTCTGTCGTTGGGCTGATTTTTTTTCTTGAATTAATCGCTTATGTTGCTCTGTTAGTCGTGCTTCAACTTCTTTAGTGCGTTCTGCTTCTAAAGCTTGTTGAACTTCTCGCCTGTCTAGTTCAGCACTAGCAGCTAAAAACTGATAGTCTAGGTTGCTCAAGCTTTTTTCCTGCGCCCAGATTTGACCATCTTTTAAGGCTTGTCCCCGCAAAAGTCGGGAAGAATCTGTTTGTTGTGAAACAATCCAAGCATCGAAGGTTTGGGAGTAGGGGCGCAGTTTTCCTAATTGTTTCTCTACCCATTCCAGGTTGAAAACTTCAGCATAAATCCAGTTCCTTACTTGCAAACAACCATTTTCTTTAACAACTAATCCCGATAATAATAGCTCGATTTGCTCGGGAGAGTCATCGGTTGAGATTCCTGCTAGCCCGATTGAAAAGGGTGATTCTGAGTGTATCCCCAAGGGGGGCGGACAATCTGATTTCCCCCCAGGATCGTGGGGAGTTAGGGAGGATGTAGATTGTAATATTTGTTGATAGATACCGAGTAATCTGCCTGCACGTTGTTCGTTGCGAATAATCCGATCTTTTATGGTCTTTAAATGCTCAGGCTCATCCTGAGATTCCCACTTATCAATAATCTTTTCTCGCACTAAACGATCGACCCAAAACTCCTCGGTTCCCGCTGGAATTGTCACCAATTTATTCGGGGTAGATTGAGTTGCTAGATATGCCAAATAGCACAGCTTTTGTGTTAAAAATGGCTGCCCGGAAGTCCAAGCTAATATCTGTTTGAGAATAAGTTGATAATTACTGACTACACTTGCTAATCCTGCCGCTAATGGTTGGGCTTCTTCCAGTTCAAATCCTCGTAAATTTATGGCTCTACCGATATTAAACGGTGTCCGTTTTTTATCATTAATTAAATCGCTGGGTGTGGCTACTCCAAAAATTGCAAAGGTAATCCGATTATACTCTGGATTAATCGCTCGTTGATTATAGCAAAATCTAATTAGGGCAAAAAAATCATCGACGGGGAAATCTAAACTGAGAATGCTGTCAATTTCATCAATAAATATAATAATTCTATCGGCTGGAAATCTGACTAACAAAACATCTTCAATAAAGTGGCTTAATCTTTGCAAAAATGAGACATCTTCTTCATCTCGCCACCAGGTTTTTAAGTTAACTTGTCCTAAAAGATTGAAGCCGCGCCATAGTTCCCCAATCGTGCCTTTATACCACTGTAAAGGAGTGATATTTTCGCTACCAATGCGAGTCATATCGATGGTACTGCATTCAAATCCTTCGGCTTGTAGTCGGTGCAAAGTGCGAACTAAGAGGGAAGATTTGCCCATTTGCCGCGAGTTGAGGATGTAACAAAATTCGCCAGCTTTTAAGGCTTCATAGAGTTCGGAATCTGCTTGTCGCACTACGTATGTAGGCGCATTGTTGGCGAGACTACCGCCGATTTGGTATTGATAAGAGTTCATCATTTTGAGTTAATAGTTGATGATTATTTAACGATCGCCCGCTCGATCGCACAAATGTCTGTCTTCCTCCTTCACATCGGCATTTGTTCGCAGATAATCTCGGACGCGATCGCATCCAGAGGCTAGTACCCGATCTAACTCTACACTCTGCTCTAAATTCCAGAGAATTACTGTTTTATCCTCTGAAGCAGAAGCAAGAGTTTTGCCATCAGAACTAAAAGCTAAAGACCCCACCCGTCCGTTATGTCCAATTAAAGTAGTAATCTCATTGCCGTCACGTTGCCAAAGTTTAATCGTACCGTCACTACCCCCTGTAGCGATCGTTTTATTGTCAGGACTAAAAGCAACACTCCAAATTCCAGAGGTATGTCCCTTGAGAGTGTGTAGCAACTTACCATCACGACTCCAAAGTTTAGCCGTTTTGTCATCACTCGCCGAAACAATCACCTCACCATCAGGGCTAAAAGCTACACCAAAAACTAAACTACTGTGACCTTGAATGGTCTTAATTAACGTACCATCAAGCCGCCGCCAAAGCTTAACAGTCTTATCTCCACTGGTTGAAGCAATAACCTCCCCGTCAGGACTAAAAGCTACCCCCCAAACCCCAGCTTTATGTCCTCTGAGGGTAGTCAATTCGGTTCCGTCTAACCGCCAAAGTTTGACAGTCTTATCCCCACTTGAAGAAGCAATGATTTTGCCGTCAGGACTAAAAACAACTCTCCTCATATCAACTCGTTCTGGGAGAGTCTTCAATAAAGTGCCATCAGCACTCCAAAGTTTAACTGATTTGTCTGCACTAGCTACAGCAATAATCTTGTTATCGGGACTGATAGCAACACCACTAAACGCAGAGTTACGCCCCTCAAATCGCCTCAGTAACTTACCGTTTCTGTGCCAAAGGAAAACCTCGTTTCCACTTGATGAAACAACTAATCCTTGATTTTTGCTTAAAGCTACTCCCCAAACGCCAGCAGTATGTCTCCGCAGAATTGTCAGCAAGGAGTTGCTTAATTTCCAAAGTTTAGCTGTGTCATCAAAAGATGTCGAGGCTAGATATTCGCCATTGCGACTAAATGAAAGATCGCTAATTGCGCTGTCATGTGCTTTTAGGGCGGTGAGTAAGGTGCCGTCAATGTTCCAGAGTTTGAGTATTTGGTTATCAGAACCAGAGGCGATAGTCTCTCCATCGGGACTAAAAGCTAATGCCTGAATTCCTGCCTCATGGGCGGCAATTGTTCTTAACAAAGTGCCGTCACGGTTCCAGAGTTTAATAGTACCGTCTCCAGTGCCCGCAGCCAGGGTATTACCATCAGGACTAAAGGCGATGGATAAGACTGGAGATTGATTGGGTGAAAGCGTTTTCAGCAAGGTGCCATCGCGCCGCCAGATTTTCACGGTGCTATCTTCAGAAGCGGAGGCAATTAACTTTCCATCTGGGCTAAAAACTGCTTTTCTGACTACGCCAAGATGCCCTGTTAATGTCTTGAATAATGTGCCATTGCGCCGCCAAAGTTTCACCGTACTATCTTGGGAAGCTGAGACAATTAATTCTCCATCGGGGCTAAACTTGACGCTGTAAATTGGAGCTTTATGTCCTGTGAGAGTGTGTAAAGGTAGTGCTGCTTTATCTGTGCTATTGTTAAGCTGCCAGAGTTTAATTGTTAAGTCTCCACTCCCAGAAACGATAAGCTGACGATCGGGATCGATCGCAATTCCTAGAACGGGTGCTATATGTGCTTTGAAAGTGCGAATTAACCTGCCATCTTGATGCCAAATTTGCACGTCTCCGTCGCTTGTCCCCACAGCGACAATCTCATCATCAGGACTAATGGCTAAGGCATTCATCCAACCACTATTGCTTGAAAAACGGTTATATTCAATTGCTCCATAAATTGCTCGACGTAGCGCCGATTCAACCATGCTATTTGTCGGGCTATCTGTGCCGTTTAATAGTTGTAATTCTTTTCTGGCTTTGAGGGCTTCTATGAAGGCATCTAACCGCTTATCTAAGGCAAAGAGGGCTTCGGAATACCGCGTTATGCTTTGAATTTTACCGATTTTTTCGTTGCGTTGGCTTTGAGTGGCTTGATGATATTGTGAAAAGGCGATCGCTCCCAATCCTAAAGCTAAGATTAATGCCATACTCAGTGTTACTATAAAGTGTTTTTGTCGTTTGGCATTTTTTTTCTGCTCGAACAGTCGCGCTTCAACTTCTGTTATTCGTGCTGCTTCTAGTGCTTGTTGCACTTCGATTCGGTCTAATTCTTCACTTTGGGATAAAAACTGATAATCTAGGTCGCTTAAACTTTTACCTCGCGCCCAATTTTGAGCATCAATCAATGCTTGTCCCCGCAATAGGCGCGATTTATCTTGTTGTTTTGCCGCACCCCACGCATCTAAGTTTTGCGAGTAAGGACGTAGTAATCCTAATTTGGTTTCGATCCATTCGCTGTCAAAAATTTTTTGATAAATTCGATTTTTTACTTTCAGGAAACCTTGTTTTTTTTCTACCAAGCCACTGAGTAGCAATTCTATTTGTTCTCGACTGTCATCGGTTGGCACTGGCACGCCTTGCCAAATTTTCTGGTAAATTCCCAGCCATCTACCCATGCGTTGCTCGTTTCGCAAGATGCGATCGCGGATTGTCTTTAAATGCTCAGGTTCATCTTGCGATTCCCATTTATTGATGATGTTTTCTCTCACCACCGATTCCACAAAAAATTCCTCGGTTCCCGGTGGGATTTTTAAATCCCTGCTGTGGGATGCACCCGCTATTCTTACCACTAATTCACATATTTTTTGAGTTAAGAATGGCTGCCCTGCCGTCCAAGCTAAGATTTCTTTGAGAACTGCTTGCGGATTCGCTATGACATTTTCTAACCCTTTCGCTAATGGTTGCGCTTCTTCTAAGCTAAATCCTGACAAATCGATCGATTGTCCGATATTAAAAGGTGTCCGATTTTTATCGGCGATTAAATCGCTTGGTGTAGCTACTCCAAAAATGGCGAATGTAATCCGGTTGTATTCTGGATTAATGGATCGTTGGTTGTAACAATAACGAATTAATGCAAAAAAGTCATCGACGGGGAAATCTAAGCTTAAAATACTATCAATTTCATCGACAAATATAAAAATTCGCTCTTCCGGAAATCTCGCCAATAAAATATCTTCAATAAATTGACTCAATCTTTGCAGGAGAGAAACTTCTTCTTGTTCTTTCCACCAAGTTTTTAAATTAACTTGTCCTAACAGGTTGAAACTGCGCCACAAATCGCCAACAATTCCTTTATACCACTGCAAGGGAGTGATATTTTCGCTACCGATGCGGGTCATGTCGATCGTGCTGCATTGAAATCCTTCTGCTTGCAGTCGGTGCAGGGTGCGAACGAGAAGGGAAGATTTGCCCATTTGCCGGGAATTGAGAACGTAGCAAAACTCGCCTCGTTTTAAGGCTTGATAAAGTTCGATATCTGCTTGTCGTTGGACATAGGTAGGCGCATCGGTTGTGAGACTGCCGCCAATTTGGTAAGAGTAATCTTTCATAATTGATAGTTCATGGTTTCGGATAATTTAACGATCGCCCGCTCGATCGCACAAATGTCTGTCTTCCTCCTTCACATCGGCATTGGTTCGCAGGTAATCTCGGACGCGATCGCACGCATAACCCAGTTCATCTAGTTTGAGAATGCCCTCCACATCCCACAAAATAATAGTGCGATCGTCCCCAGCAGAAGCAATCTGTTTACCGTCGGGACTAAACGCCACCCCCCAAACGTTCCCTTCATGTCCCGTTAGCGTCGTTATTTCTGTACCGTCTATCTTCCAAAGTTTCAGTGCGCCAGTTGCGCCACCCCCCACCAGTATTTGACCGTCTGGACTGAAATCAACCGCCATCATGCCTCTAGTATTTCCCTTGAGGGTTTTGAGCAACCTGCCATCGCTCGTCCAGAGTTTAATCGTGTCATCCCTGCTGGCAGTTGCCAAAGTGCGACCGTCTGGACTAATGGCAACTTTCCAAATCGGGCTGCGATGACCCTCTAGAGTCTTGGAAAGCCTACCGTCAAGACTCCACAACCGAGCAGTGCTGTCGCTACTAGCTGAAAGCAGCCTCTGTCCGTCAGGGGTAAAGTCCACATCGTAAACCCTAGCCCGATGCCCTGTGAAAGTTTTCAGCAAAATGCCGTCCTTGTTCCACAGTTTCACGGTTTTATCGTTGCTAGCAGAAGCCAGTAGCCGACCATCTGGACTTGGGGAGATATCCCAAACTCCTGCTTCATGCCCTGTTATAGTTTTCAGCAACGTCCCGTCGAACTGCCAGAATTTAATCGTTTTATCTTCACTGGCGGTAGCAAGGATGGGTGTATTAGCAGGATTGGCAAAGCTGGCACCAGAGAGGAAAGCAACCGATCGAACGGCAGTCTTATTTCCGGCAAAAGACTTCAGCAACGTGCCCTCTCGCGCCCACAGTTTAAAACTGCGATCGGAACTGGCGGAAGCTAGCATCTGACCGTCTGGGCTGAAATCTACATCCCAAATCGTGCCGCCATGTCCGTGCAGAACTTTCGAGAAGGGGTTTGTCGGGTTCCACAGTCGGGCGGTATTGTCGTCGCTGGCGGAGACAACCATTTGACTATTGGGAATAAAGGTAATGCCTCGAATTCCCGATTGATGCCCTTTGAGGACTTTCAACAGCGTCCCGTCCGGCTTCCAGAGATTGATGGTTCCGTCGGCGCTGGCGGAAGCAATGACATCGCCTGCTGTGCTGACGGCGACTTCAAACACTTCCGAACTGTGACCGCTAAGAGTTTGTAGCAGCGTTCCGTCGGGTGTCCAGATTTTGACAGTGTTGTCAGCGCTGGCAGAGATAATGGCGGGACGTTTTACACCGCTATTGTCTGCAAGTAAAGCGAACTTAACGTCCCAAACGGTGGCGCTATGACCTTCCAGGGTTCTCACGAGTTCGCCATCTAGAGTCCAAACCTCGATCGTATTATCTGTGCTGCTAGATGCGAGCAGGTTTCCATCCGGGCTAAAGGCAATACCCCAAACTGCACCTTGATGTCCGCTAAGGGTTTTGAGCGGTTTGCCATCGGCACTCCACAGGCGAATGGTGCTGTCTTCGCTGGCGGAGGCGATGCGCTCACCGTCTGGACTCAGGGCGATCGCCCAGATCGCAGCCTTGTGTCCCTGAAAGGTTTTGAGCAGTTTGCCTTCCCGACTCCACAGATAAATGTTGCCGTCCACGCTGGATGTTACCAGGCGCTGGCTGTCGGGACTAAAACGAAGGGCGTAGACGCTGCTGATCGTGTGTTGGAGAGTATGCAGCAAGGTGCCATCCCGTTGCCATATCTTGGCTGTTTGGTCGCCGCCTCCGGTGGCGATCAGTTGACCGTCTGGGCTGACATCAACTGCCAGAACCGGGCTGGAATGCCCCGACAAGCGATTGAATTCTGCCGTTCCGTAGATGGCTTGTTGCAGCACTTGTTGAACTTGCGATCGCAACTGGGGGCCCGAATTAGCGAGAATGCCGAGCCTGCGTCTGGCTTTGATGGCAGTCACGAGGCTGTCTAATCGCTGTTGGGAGGCGAATTGCCCGGAGGATAAGGAGGTGAGGGCTTGAATTTCGCTGGTGGCGGCGCGGTAATATTGCCAGAGGGCGAAAATGGCGGATGCGATCGCCACTATCAGCAACCCACTCAACGCTGCAATAAACTTCCGCTGTCGCTGTGCTGTCTTTCTTTCATAAGCTACGCGCTTGCGTTCTTCTGCGAGTCGCGCTTCGACTTCTTTAACTCTTTCTGCTTCCAGTGCTTGCTGCATTTCCAGCTTGTCTAATTCACTAGAAGCAGCTAAAAAGTGATAGTCCAAATCGCTCAAACTTTTGCCTAGCGCCCAAGCTTGAGCCTCTTTCAAAGCTTGTCCTCGCAGCAGTCGGGAAGAATCTGTTTGTTTGGCTGCAATCCAAGTTTCAAAAGTTTGGGAGTAGGGACGTAGTTTTCCTAATTGTTTTTCTACCCATTCGAGGTTAAAGACTTCTGCATAAATGCGGTTTTTAACTTTGAGTAATCCTGCTTTTTTTTCGACTAATCCAGATAGCACCAGTTCGATTTGTTCGCGGCTGTCGTCGGCACAGATCCCCCCTAGCCTTAATAAGGGGGGTTCTGATTGTCCCCCCCCTGGATAAGGGGGAGTTAAGGGGGGTTCTGATTGTCCCCCCCCTTGATAAGGGGGGGTTAGGGGGGGTTCTGATTGTAAGATTTGCTGATAAATGCCTAGCAATCTTCCGGCGCGTTGTTCGTCACGGAGAATGCGATCGCGTATCGTTTTTAAATGCTCCGGTTCGTCTAGGGATTCCCATTTATCGATGATGCGCGATCGCACCAAACTATCCACCCAAAATCCCTCTGTTCCAGGGGGAATATTTACTAATTGTCCCACCGTCTCAAGGCTAGCTCTGTACGCCAAATAGCAAAGTTTATGGGTGAGAAATGGCTGTCCTGAAGTCCAAACTAATATTTGTTTGAGAACCGCATCAGGATTACTTACGGCACCCTCTAATCCTTTAACTAATAGTTGGGCTTCCTGCCGTTCAAAACCCCGCAAATCTATAGCACGACCGATATTAAAAGGAGTTCTTTTTTTGTCAGCAATTAAATCGCTCGGCGTAGCTACTCCAAAGATTGCAAAACTAATGCGATTATATTCTGGATTAATCGCTCGCTGATTGTAGCAAAACCTGATTAAGGCAAAAAAATCATCGACAGCGAAATCTAAACTGAGAATGCTATCGATTTCATCGATAAATATAAAGATGCGATGTTCGGGAAATTTGACCAGCAAGATATCTTCAATAAAATGACTCAATCTTTGTAGAAATGAGACATCTTCTTCGTCGCGCCACCAGGTTTTTAAATTAACTTGCCCCAAAAGATTGAACCCGCGCCACAAATCGGCGACCATTCCTTTATACCACTGTAAAGGGGTGATGTTTTCGCTGCCGATGCGGGTCATGTCGATCGTGCTACATTGAAAACCTTCTGCTTGCAATCGGTGCAGGGTACGGACTAAGAGAGAAGATTTGCCCATTTGTCGGGAGTTGAGGATGTAACAAAATTCCCCAGCTTTTAAAGCTTCATAGAGTTCGGAATCTGCTTGCCGCACCACGTATGTAGGCGCATCACTGGCAAGACTACCGCCAATTTGGTATTTAATATCAATCATGGTTATTCATCCAATCATTGATGGTTTCAATTTTCACATATAAAGGTGCAGTTGTAATTCATGATGATATCATAAAAGTTTGCGATCTTTTTTTATACACAAGTTAAATTCGAGTGCAGGGAAGATATGAGTCAGTTATCGCCAGAAAGAATTATCAAGAGATTGGCAATATTGTTGCAACGATTTTTCTTGTCGGAGTGGGGGATTTATCATAGAAGAGCTAAAATAGTTACAAGAGAGTTTAATTTCTTTCAATCAGGAGCAACAAATGAGTGGACTATTTAAAATTTTAGAAAAAATTAGAAGTAAACCGGGGATGTATTTAGGTCAGCCGTCGGTGAGTAATTTGTTCATGTTTTTAGTGGGATATGAATGCGCTCGCAATGAGTGGGGGATTGAACTGAGTGAGGATGAAGATGATTTTTATGGGGAGTTTCAGCCTTGGTTGCAAAAGAAACTCGGAATTATGACGGTTAGTTCTTGGGCAAAGATGATTATGCTTTACTGTCACGATGAAAAGACTGGTTTTGAGCAATTTTTTAAGTTTTTTGATGAGTTTAAACGCCGCGATCGGAGGAGAGAAAATGAGCCGGAGAGCTTGCCGAACGAGTCGCCCATACTTATATCAAGTTTAGTTGATTAATTAGAATTTACCGTTATGCGTAAGTCCTATTTGCGAAAGATATTGACAGAAAATTAGCTGTGATTTATGATAGACTAAATTAAAACAAATAATTAATATGCTCGTTCAAGAACAACAAGCCCAGTCTAAACAAATGACCCTAGACGAGTTTCTGGACTGGTACCCAGACGGCTATGGTCGCTTTGAACTACATGATGGAGCCGTTATCGAAATGCAAGCAACTGGAACTCACGAACAGGTGGGGGGTTTCCTCGCGCTTGAACTGGGAGTTCAGATTGAACGTTTGGCTTTAGCTTATTTCATTCCCCGCCAAGGAATTATTAAGGCTGTTGATTCTGATAAGTCAGGCTACATTGCAGATGTGATGGTGTTAGATTGGCAACAAATCGAAACGGAACCGATGTGGAAAAAGCGCTCGACTATTACCCGAGGTGAAACTATCCGTTTAGTCATCGAAGTTGTCAGTACGAATTGGCAAGATGACTACTTGGTGAAGTTAGCAGAATATGAAAAACTGGCAATTCCTGAATACTGGATTGTCGATTATTTAGGGTTAGGCGGCAGAAGATATATTGGCAACCCCAAGCAACCAACTATTGCCGTCAACCAATTGGTTGACGGTGAGTATGTAGTTAATCAGTTTAGAGGTGATGAGGTGGTGCGATCGCTTGCCTTTCCTGACTTAAATTTAACTGCTGAAAATATTTTTCATGTGGGGCAATAATAGACCTCTTGCAAAAATAATTAGAACGGGCTCTCCGGCCCGTTCCACAAGAAAAAATAACTCTTGTGGAACGGGCTCTCCGGCCCGTTCCATCAATTGATGAAAGGATTTTTGCAAGAGGTCTAATCTAAATAAAGTTTTGCGAACCAAAATACAGGCGGTACAACTCGCAGCTTAGCGTACAGCGGTTGTTATCGATATGAATCAGCCCCATACTAACTAATTTAGAAGCTATTATCGGATCTAATTCCACGCCACGCTCAGATTTTACCACTTGTTTAAGTGCAAATGCGAGTTCGGGATACTCTTGCAATGTCACCCAAAAACTCCGCAAGTAATCTTTATAAATTCCCACCATTGTGGGAGCTTCTTGTAGTAGCATATCTAGCGTTACACTGCTTTGACAGAGGTAGTAAAGAGCGAGCCGCACCAGATAAGGATGCCCCCCCACCATTGCCATCAGTCGATCGCCATCGGGGCTATCTGTCCAGTCCAGTCCGTGACGCTGCGCTAAAGCAAGTATCTGCTCTTCTGTAAAATAGGGCAATTGCAGCGGCAAACCGACATTAAAAGGCGATTCATTGAGCTTTAAAGGAATATAAATTTCTGTGGAGTGAAGAACGATTAACCGCAGTTTTTTTAGGGTTTCAATCCGCTTTGCTTCTTCATGCCAGCTTCGCAACAGCGGCAAAAATTCTCGGGCAATTTTTGGATACTCGAAAATCCTATTGACTTCATTTAAAGCTAAGACAAGCGGGCTATTTATTTCTGCTAATACATATTGTTGCAAATAGATGGTGCAGCTTACTTTGCTACCCATATCTTCATCCCAATAATCATCTAACATGGGTGGCAAATCTAGGTTACGGCTGATGTTGGCACAAAACCAGCGCAAGAATTTATTGAGGTTGTCTAAAATAGCTTCCTCGGCTTGCTGAAAATCCAAACTTACAGTTCGGTAGCCAAGAGAGTTAGCACGATCTAAAATCCTTAGCAGGAGGGAACTTTTACCCATTTTCCTGGGAGCTTTAATCCGCAGAACACTTCCAGGTTTGGTAATTTCTCGATACGCGAGTTCTTCAATTAGCGGGTGATTGATATAAAATGGCGAATCGAGGGGTACGGGAGAGCCGGGAAATTCTAAAGGTGTTGCTAGGCATTGGCTGCGGAGGAATTCTTGAATTAATTCTCGTTCCTCTACCGTCAGTAAACGCGATTCTAGAGAGGAGCGAAAATTTGATTTGTTAATAGGTATCTGTAAGATTTCAGAGAGGGATTGCCACAAACCGGAGGCGATGTTTCTCAGGTAATGTTCTCCGTAATGAGAGGCCGATGCGATACTTGCATAAGTCTTTCCTTCCCAAACTTGGCGGAGTATGATTTCTTGTACGGGATGTAAATCTTTTTGCGATCGGGCACGAGTTAGCTGTAGTACCTCATCTATCGTCATAATTTCCAATTCCCTCTAAGTGTATCGTTGATATTATCACTTTTGAGAGACTGTAAAGCTGAGAGCGATCGCGTCTTCGATGGCGATGCGATCCTGAAGAGAGATTTCTCAGGGGGTAATCAGGTCAAATCCGTTAAATCTTGTAGTTACTCCGCTACCTTACTGGTCGCTGAGCGCTATGACCCAATTTCAAGCCGCTGGCGCTTCTACTTGAAACGGAGCTGCCTCAGCGCTCAGCTTTTGGCATTCGTCAGTAAAAATGTCATGTAGATGTCACAATTGGTCGTGAAGTCACAATTAAAAATGTGACAGTTGACGCTGCTAAAGCTTAGTCAATTGATGCTAATATAATTAAAATTGTTTATTTAGAGCTCTGCATCTGCTCATCACAAGTATTAAGTCCAAAAGCCTAATTCTTCTTTGTGTGGGAGCAGTTTTTTTAATCCTACTGTAACCCCCCTCTGAAAAATACTAGCAAATAATTAGGGTTGATTTGATGCAAATGGTTCATGAGATGTTTTCTAATTATTTTATTCCTCACGGTCATTGCTATTTGTGGAAGCCTGGATTAGTGGGGCTGCACGTTTTGTCCGACGCTTTGATTGCCGTCGCTTATTTTTTGATTCCCCTGACGCTGATTTATATTGTCAAGAAGCGGAAAGATGTGCCTTTTGACTGGGTTTTCATGTTGTTTGGCTCTTTTATTATCTGCTGCGGGATTACCCATATTATGGAAATATGGACGCTGTGGCATCCTAATTATTGGTTCTCTGGTTTTCTTAAAGGGATTACGGCGCTGGTTTCGCTATGTACAGCATCTGTGCTGGTGGAACTAATTCCAAAAATCTTGGCTATCCCCAGTCCCGATCAATTGGCTGCGGCAAATTTGGCTTTACAAAATGAGATTGGCGATCGCGAACAAGCTCAGGAAGCACTCTCGCAATTAATGCTGGAGTTGGAAAAACGGGTTTTTGAGAGGACGCTCGCTTTAGAAGTTGCTAATGAACATTTGCAACAGGAAAATCGCGATCGCTCCTTGGCTGAAAATTTATTGCGGCACTCTGAAGTTAAACTACTAAAACAAACTCAGCAGCTAGAGAACACTCTACAACAACTCAAAGGCGCTCAAACTCAGCTCGTGCAAACAGAAAAAATGTCATCTTTGGGGCAAATGGTAGCTGGGGTTGCTCACGAAATCAATAACCCTGTTAACTTCATTTATGGCAATCTGATTCCGGCCCAGGAATACATTCATGAGCTTGTGGAATTGATTAAGGTTTATCAAGTTTATTACCCCACTCCTGCGCCGGAAATTGCAGACAAGATTAAAAGCATAGAGCTCGATTTTATTTTAGAAGACGTACAAAAACTTTTTAGTTCTATCAAAACTGGAGCAGAGCGGATTAGGGAGATTGTTAAATCTTTACGCACTTTCTCCCGCTTAGACGAAGCCGATATGAAAGAGGTAAATATCCATGAAGGTATCGACAGCACTTTAATGATTTTGCAGCACCGCTTGAAAGAACAACCAAAACGTCCGGCTATCCAAGTGATTAAAGAATATGGAGATTTGCCCCTGTTGGAATGCTATGCTGGACAGCTCAACCAAGTATTTATGAATATTTGTTCTAATGCTATTGATGCTTTAGAACAGATGGCGCAGCAGGGACATTCGACCAAAGACTATTGGAAAAATAATTTCGATGAACACTTACACAACACCCATTGCCAACTGCTAAAAATTCGCATCCGCACGCTTTTAGTTGATGGTAAGTGGGTGCAGATTCGCATTGCTGATAATGGCAGTGGCATAGATGCTGACGCGATCGCTAAAATTTACGATCCGTTTTATACGACAAAACCCATCGGTTACGGTACCGGGCTGGGGTTGGCGATTTCTTATCAGATTATTCAAGCCCATGATGGTTATTTGCGCTGCACTTCCGAGGTTGGCAGAGGTACTGAGTTTATCATTGAAATTCCTTTGCGATCGCCACCTCACTCCCAAGCAATGTGTTACGATAGAGTTTTAATCAGGCGGTAAAAACTAACTCATTCCTAGACGGACTCTAGCGGTACTGCAAGGTTTGAGATTCTTCGCGCTTAGCTCAAAATGACATCATTACGTTGTTAGTGCGTCCCAGACTGTAAGTCATTCCCAATCCTGCTACAATTTTCGGTTGCTTTCACTTTTTTGCCTGTTTTTTGCCTGTTTTTTGCCTAACTCAGGCATAGTTCACATCGATATCATCTGTCAAGAATAAAAATTATGTGGGAATTACTCAAAAATATTTTTTCCCCAACTCAGTATATGCCGCACGGTCACTGCTATCTGTGGCAAACGCCTTTAGTGTGGCTGCACATAACTGGCGACTTTTTAATTGCGATCGCCTACTATTCAATTCCGGCGATGCTGATTTATTTTATCTTCAAGCGGCGCGATGTTCCTTTCTTAGGAATATTTGCTTTGTTTGGTGCATTTATTATTCTCTGCGGCACGGGTCACTTGCTAGAAATTTGGACGCTGTGGCATTCGGCTTATTGGCTGTCGGGGATTGAAAAAGGAATTACTGCACTCGTTTCCTGTTACACGGCAGCCTCGATGGTAACGCTATTGCCACAGTTTTTATCTTTAAAAACTCCCCAAGAATTAGAGGTCATAAATCGCAAGTTGCAAAGCGAGATTGCTGTGCGTGAAGATGCAGAATTAGCGCTGCGACACGCTCATGATGACTTAGAAATTAAAGTCCAAGAGCGCACCGCACAGTTGAGTGAAATTAACAGTTATTTAGAAGCAGAAATTAGGGAAAGAATTGCCGCTGAATCGGCTTTGCGCGAACGAGAAATTAGGTTAACAGAACAACAAACTGGTTTGCTAAAATTAGCAAGAACTTCTAGTATCTATGAGGGAAATATCGACGAGGCGTTGAGAGAGATTACACAAATGGCAACCCGTACTCTGAATGTTGAGCGGGGAAGCGTTTGGTTTTTTCAGGAAGATAAATCTGCAATGTGCTGTGCCGACCTCTACGAACTGACGGCCAATCAACACAGCGGGGCTGTAGAAGAACGGAAGATTGCTGACTATCCTACCTATTTCCTGGCTGTAAATAAAGAACAGGCGATCGCAGCGGTTGATGCCAAAACCGATCCGCACACCCTAGAATTTAGCGAATCTTATTTGATGCCTTCAAACATCTCGTCGATGCTAGATGTTCCTATTACCCATCAAGGACGATTTGCGGGTGTAATTTGTTTGGAACATCAGGGAACGCTGAGGAATTGGACGCTCGACGAACAAAGCTTCGCTAGCTATTTGGCACAGATCGCAGCTTTAGCGATGGAAGCTCGCGATCGCAAGCAAGCAGAGTTAAAATTGCGCTCTGTCACCGAACGCTTGCAGTATTTGCTGGCGGCAACTCCAGCGGTGATTTTTAGCTGCAAATTAGGCGGAAATTATGACGTAACATTTGTCAGCGAGAACATTATTTCAATGATGGGCTACGAAGCGCGAGAATTTATTGATGGTTCCCTTGATTGGCATAGCCTCGTTCACCCAGAAGATCGAGAGGTTGTTGATAGTTCATTCGATCAAATATTGGAAAAAGAATCGATTTCCTACGAATACCGCGAGCGACACAAAGACGGTAGTTATCGCTGGATATACGATGAGGTTAAGTTAGTCAAAGATGCTGCTGGCATACCTGTGGAGTGCGTTGGTTATGGAGTAGATATTACTGCTCGCAAACAAGCGGAAATAGCCTTGCAGCAACAAGTAAAAAGGGAGCGGCTGGTCAATTCCATTCAAGAACGGATTCGCTCCTCTCTTAACCTAGAAGAAGTGATGACAGTGGCTGTTGAAGAAGTCCGCCAGTTTTTGTCAACTGATAGAACAGTTATTTACCGCTTTAATCCAGATTACAGTGGATTTATAGCCGTCGAGTCGGTAGCCGCCGATAGGATGTCGATTTTGGGAATTGATATTAACGATCCTTGCTTTCAGGAACACTACGTCTCTGTTTACGAGCAGGGACACCTTCGCGCGATCGACAATATTTATACGGCAGGTATTTCAGAGTGCCACATTAATTTACTGAGTCAGTTTGAAATTAAAGCTAATCTCGTAGTTCCCATTTTGCAAGGTAAAAAATTATGGGGGCTACTCATTGCTCATCACTGCCGCAGTCCAAGGGTTTGGAACTCTTCGGAGATAGAATCTCTCCAGCAAATTTCCGTGCAGCTAGCAATTGCCATCCAGCAATCCATCCTTTTTGAACAAGCAAAAACTGAAATTGCCGAACGCAAATTGGCAGAAACAGCATTACAAAAAGCTGTCGTAGCTGCTGATACAGCTAACCGCGCCAAGAGCGAATTTCTTTCTTCGATGAGCCACGAACTGCGGACTCCCCTGAATGCCATTCTGGGATTCAGTCAGGTGATGGTGCGCGATTCTTCTTTAAACAATCAACACCAGCAGCATCTAGAAATTATTAATCGCGCTGGCGAACACTTGCTTTCCCTGATTAATGACATTTTGGAAATGTCCAAAATTGAAGCGGGCAGAAGTCAGCTTAATGACAGCAGTTTTAATTTAATGCGCCTGCTAGAAACCTTAAAACAAATGTTTCGCCTAAAAGCTAAATCTAAGAAATTGCAGCTAAATTTTGAAGTGGTTGAGGGCGTACCGCACTTTGTTAATGGAGATGAAGGTAAATTGCGTCAAATTTTGATTAATCTGGTAGGAAATGCGATCAAGTTTACAGAGACGGGTAGCGTTAGCTTGCGAGTGAAAATGAAGGTAGAAGAAAGCTGGGCGGTTGAAACCGCAGAGTTTGCGGGGACACAAACAAAACCCGCCGGCGCGAGTTCCGAACAGTCCGAAACTTTGGCGGTTGAAACCGCATCTTGTCAAACCAAACCCGCCGGCGCGGGTTCTAATCAGTCCGCGCAGGCGGACTTAGATTGTGTAGACGCGAATTCTATTCGCCCGGTATTTTTGCAAAACTTAGATTGTGCCGACGCCAATTCCATAAACCCGGAATTTTTACGCCTTCAGTTTGAAATTGAAGATACCGGCACTGGGATTGACGCAGAAGAGATAAATAAGTTATTTGAACCATTCGAGCAAACAAAAACAGGTCGTGAATCTCAACAGGGTACTGGATTAGGTTTACCAATTAGCCGCAAATTTGTACAAATGATGGGAGGGGATATTACTGTCAGCAGTACGCCTGGTGTGGGAAGTAAGTTTGCATTTGATATTGAAATGAGGCTTGCCGAACCCAGCGAGATTAAAATGCTTCAACCGCATAAAAAAGTAATGGGTTTAGTACCGAATCAACCAGAATACCGGATTTTGGTGGTTGACGATCGCGCCGATAACTGCCTAGTGATAGAGAGATTATTGTCACCACTAGGCATCCTCGTCAAAGAAGCTAGAAATGGTCAAGAAGCTATTGCTGTATGGGAGGATTGGCAACCGCACCTGATCTGGATGGATATGCAGATGCCAGTCATGAATGGCTATGAAGCCACCAGAAAAATTAAAGCTCATCCTCTCGGAAAACAAACCGCGATCGTTGCTCTCACTGCTAGCGCTTTTGAAGAGGAACGCAAAACGATTTTAGAAGCAGGCTGCGATGACTTCATGCGTAAACCCTTCGAGGCCAAGATATTATTTGCGAAAATGGAAGAACTTTTAGGAGTGCGTTACATTTACGAGGAATCTGTTGATGCCCCACTAGAAAATGAAAGCAAAATTAGCGGCGTGACCAGCAATCAATCTGTAGAATCACAAATCGCTCAAATGCCTATTGAGTGGATCGAGAAGATATCTCATGCTGCTAATGAATGTTGCGACGATAAAATCCTTAAGTTGATTGAGGAAATGCCTAGAGAATTTGCTTTAGCCGCACAAATTTTAACTACTTTAGTGCATGATTTCCTATTTGACGATATTATAGAGCTAGCGCAATCGGCAGTTGCGGCGCGGTGAGAATACCAGTTTCCAACTAATCTCAACTTAGGAGGAGATCCTATCTGAAAAAAGACCTAAGATTCACCACCAACGACCTCTCCCGCTCCTTTATTTTTAGGAGAGAGAATCGGAAGTCATAATGTTTCGATTTTTTCTCCTAAAAATTTTTAACTGTTAATATCTTTTATATTAAAAAACTACCGTGAGCGATCGCATGGACAGCAATCAATATCCTACAATTCAAGCCACAATTCTAGTAGTTGATGATAAACCAGATAACGTGCGGCTTTTATCAACGATCCTAACTGAAAAAGGGTATCAGGTTCGTAAAGCGCTGAACGGGCAAAGGGCGATCGCTACAGTGCTGGAGTTTCCGCCTACTCTAATACTGCTGGACGTAATGATGCCAGAAATGAATGGTTATGAGGTGTGTGCAAAGTTGAAAGATTCACCAAAAACCCGTGCCATTCCAGTGATTTTCTTAAGCGCCTTAGATGATGTTTCAGATAAGGTGAAAGCATTTGATGTGGGAGCAGTTGACTATATTACGAAACCTTTTCAAGATAAAGAAGTATTGGCACGAGTGGCAAATCAGTTAACAATTAAAAGTCAACAAAAGCTACTTCAAGAGCAAACGAAGCAATTAGAAGAAGTTGTCGGACGTTTGCAAAACGAAATTAAAGAGCGACAGGGGGTGGAGCTAGCTTTACGCCTCGCTCAAAAAAAGTCGGATCATTTATTGCTAAATATTTTACCCGAAGCGATTGTTGAAAAGTTGAAAAAAGGCGAGGGTACTGCTGCCGAGAGGTTTGACTCAGCAACAGTCCTATTTGCCGATATTGTTGGTTTTACTTCTCTTGCTGCCAGAAATTCACCTCTGGAATTGGTGAATTTCCTAAACCAGATTTTTTCAAAGTTTGACCAACTAACTGAAAAACACGGTTTGGAGAAAATTAAAACGAGTGGGGATGCTTATATTGTAGCAGGGGGGTTGCCGGTGCCGATGGCAGATCATGCAGAAGCGATCGCGAATATGGCGTTGGATATGCAGGATGCGATCGCTGAGTTTAAAACTGACACGGGCGAACCTTTTCAAATTCGGATTGGCATTAATACAGGCCCAGTAGTTGCTGGCATAATTGGCACTAAAAAATTCATCTACGATTTGTGGGGAGATACTGTTAATGTTGCTTCTCGGATGGAATCTCAAGGATTACCGGGGTATATTCAAGTTACTACTGCTATTTACGAGCAGTTAAAAGATCGGTATGTATTTGAGGAAAGAGGCGCGCTCTCAGTCAAAGGTAAAGGAGAGATGATCGCCTATTGGCTAAAGGCTAAAAAAGACAGTTGACAGTTGACAGTTGACAGTTGACAGTTGACAGTTGACAGTTGATAGTTGACAGTTGATAGTTGATAGTTGATAAGTGGTAGGGTGCGTCGCTCGAAAATAGTTGCCAGCAGCGAGAGTTTTTCGTGGCGACGCACCCTACGCAATCGTGGATGATAAAGGGGTTTTCTGACCCGAATTTGGTGGTATCAATTGTTAATTGTCAATTTTTCAATCTTAAAAAATGAAAATTATTTGCAGCTTTACTTGTGAATTTTCTCGTACTATCTCAATGCGATCGATAAATTCTCGAAAGTAAAACCTGCGTTCTGATTCTGACAAATCGAGCCAAAATTGGGGAAGGGAAACTGTTTGGGCAGTTTCTCGCAAATTTACTGGGGGCATTTGTGCGAGTTTGCTTTGCATTTCGGCAATTTCGGCGCGGATTTTGTAGGCTCTCAATTCGGCAGTTTCTGTGTCTAATATGCCGTTTTCAATCAGGGCGGAAAGTTGCTCTATGATTTCTTGTTTCGATGCGATCGCCCCGCCAATTCCTGCTTTAATTCCATTCATGTCGGGCATTTGCAGCCCAGCGACAGCATCGGGCAAATCCCGGCAAATTCCTGCGATGGTTAATTGCAATACTTCGTCGTAGGAAAGGCCGCTGCATTTAGGCTGTTTTGGACAGTTAATCGGTCGCAAATAAAGGTATTCTTTGTCTTTGCGGTATGCTGTGACTTTTGCAACTGTCATGGACGACTTGCATTCCGAACAAATTGCTAAACCTGCGAGGGAACGGGGGGCGCTGGCGGTGCGGGGAGGAAGGCGGCGGTTGCGGCGCAGCAACCGGTCTACTTGGGCGGCTTCTTCTCTGGAAATAATCGGGACGTGGGTGTTAGAAATTACTTGGCCGTTTTGATATTCCAAATCGCCTCGGTAGGCGGAATTAGTCAGCCAGCGGCGGCCCGTACTGACAGAGATTTTTTTGTTGTATTTTTTGGCTAAATAGCGCACGGAACCCCGCAAAGAACCGTAGATCAAAAAGTGTTCAAAAAAGTCTTTGACGGCGGGGGCGGCGGTGCGATCGATCGTGTAGCGCTCTTTGCCGCGCCGATAGCCGTAGGGAGCCTTGCCCGGTGGAGTCCGGGATTTGATGCGGTTGCGGGCGTGTCCTTTGCGAATGCTGCGGCTGTGTTGGCTGCGCTGGAGTTCTGCGAGGATTTGCAGCAAGTTTTTGCGGTTTCGCGGTTCTGTTTCTTCTTGGACAATGATTTCGACGCCGAGGGTTTCGAGTTGGGCGAGGTGGGCGCACACTTGCTGTACTGTGTCGCCGAGTTCTTCAAAGCGCTGAATTAATAAGTATTTGACTGGTTCTGTTTGGCAGTCTTTGAGGAGTTGTTGCAGTTGTTGCCGCCCTCCTAAGTCTTGATATATTCGATCGACCTCTTGGCCCCAAATTTCCGGTGCGGGTGCAGCTTCGAGTAGGGGTTCGCTGTAGCTGTAGGCGATGATTTTCATCTGCTTTGTAAAACTTATCTAAACTTACCTAAAGCCATCTTTAGACACAATTCGGAGTTTACTTCCTACGCTGTTGG
>NZ_JAUBWA010000025.1:0-62457 GCF_036702825.1 Microcoleus sp. A003_D6
CCCTCTCCCCTCTCCCCTCTCCCCTCTCCCCCTCTCCCCCTCTCCCCCTCTCCCCTCTCCCCCACTCCCCCACTCCCCCACTCCCCCACTCCGTTGAGCCAAACAAGTGATTGCAATCTATCCAGGCAGCTTTGACCCCATTACCTTCGGTCACGCAGACATTATCGAGCGGGGCTGCAAACTGTTCGATCGGGTAATTGTTACCGTAGTCAGAAACCCCAGTAAAACTCCTTTGTTCACCGTAGAGGAACGGATCGAGCAGATCCTGCGCTCTACCCAACACTTGCCAAATGTAGAAGTAGACAGTTTTGAGGGTTTGACAGTAAACTATGCTAAGATTCGACAAGCCAAAGTGCTGCTGCGGGGGCTCCGGGTACTAACAGATTTTGAAATGGAACTCCAGATGGCCCACACCAATAAAACCCTTCTGGGCGAAATTGAAACAGTTTTTTTGGCAACTTCTAACGAGTACAGCTTTTTAAGTAGTAGTGTAGTTAAAGAAATAGCCAAGTTTGGTGGCTCCGTAGATCATCTTGTTCCGAAACACGTCGCCCTAGATATTTACAAATGTTACGCCAGCAGGAACCAACTCGCATCGAACCCGACAGTACCGGCCTCCGCACTGAGAACGAATCACCTCAGAACACAGCCGTCTTCGGAGACCCCACCCGAACCGCAGGAGTAGACATCCAGCGGGAATTGAACCGGCTTGAGGAAATTGTTCTCGACAGTCCGCGAATTCCCATGACCAGACGCACTCTGGTGGATGAAGAACAGTTGCTCGATCAGTTAGACTTGGTGAGGCTAAATTTGCCGATCGCCTTTGGGGAAGCCGAGACGATCATCCGCCACAAGGACGACTTGCTTCAAGAGGCGGAACTTTACGCTCAGGAAGTGATAGAAGCAGCAGAACAGCGAGCGGCAGAACTTTTAAACGAGATGGGCCTGCTCCAGCAGGCGAAGATAGAAGCAGATCAGTTGCGGCAGCAAGTTTTGCTCGACTGCGAGGCAATTCAGCAGGCAACGCTGGCGGAAGTCGAACAAATTCGCTACCAGGCTCAAGAGGAATTGGAAGAGATGAGAGTGAGGGCGATGGCGGAATGCGAGGAAATTCAAAACGGAGCCGACGATTATGCCGACCAAGTGCTCGATAATATCGAACACAAGCTGAGCGATATGCTGCGCGTGATCCGCAACGGGCGCGATCGGTTGGATAGTGTTTCTGCGTCGCACATCCATCACAGCAACGGTTAGCTAACAGTTAACTAATTTATGGAACATTTCTAAAAGTCTACCTAATTTAGGTAGATTTTTTTTCGCAATAGTCTTTATAGTCTTTCTTCCTCAATTCCAGCACTCGGTGACTTATTTTTTCCGAGATAAGTTTTGTGAACATAGGAGCAAATATAACATTTTATGATATTCTACTCATACCAAATCCGGCTTAAAAACCCCCTTTATCTATTAGTCCGCGGAGGCGGACTTCCTTTGAGTCTATGCAGCGGTTTCAACCGTCGAATGATAAAAGGGGTAGCAAACCCGGATTTCGTATCAGACAAAAAATTCCTAATTTAAATCAAATTTTTGCAATCTAATTTTTACCATGCAAAAAGCTTCTAATCGGTTCGCTGAATTTGATTTGATCCGAGCTTTAGCGATCGTCAGTGTGGTGATTACTCATGCTGGGTTCTTCGCATTTCGCGATCGCAGAATTTTATTTGTCGCGATCGATACATTTCAACTATTTTGCGTACCTGCATTTTTACTGCTGAGCGGCTTTTTTCTCACCAACAAACTGGAAAATAAAAATAATCCCACACTGATATTAAAGAAAAGACTGTCAAAAATTATACCTCCCTATCTATTTTGGTCAGTAGCTTTGTACATCTTAAATAATTTGGGGGATATCAAGAAATTTGATTTAATTGCATTAATCCGAGATATCCTGACTGGCTCAGTGATGCCTCCCTATTACTTCATCGTTGTAATTATTCAATGCTACGGTTGGTGGTGGCTTCTCGTGAAATTAAAAATTTTAGAACCCAGAAAAGTTTTGGCTTTGGGCTTAACAATTTAAACAATTTTTACAATCTTCTTCTACTTAACCGCTTTCCAATACATATCAATACCTCTACCTTTGATGGAGCGCTGGATTTTCAGTTGGATTTTGCCATTTTCAACAGGTCTATTTTTGGGCGGTTCCTATGACAGAATTCAACCCGTTCTCGAACGGAAAAAAATGCTAATTTTAGGGGCAACTATCCTTTTTTATCTAGCTAGCATTTGGGAATATTACCTGAAAAGTGGAGTTAATTCGGAGGGATGGTTTCTGCGATCGTTTTTTAAAATATCTTCTCAAGGATACGCAATTTTTTTCGTATTGTCGATCCTCGCATTTTCTAAGAGTATCGCACTTCCCAGTAGAATATCTGGGTTAGTCAAAATATTGGCTGCTTATTCATTCCCTATCTATCTCCTGGATTCGACAGTAGTGAAATATGTGTTGTTAGTGTTTTATAAGTTTATTGACCCGGTAAATCCGCTGCTGAAGTTCGGCTTTTTAGTGACCGGGACTTTGTTAGGTTGTTGGGTGATTATTTACCTGTTACAGAAAGTTTTGCCCGCAAAATACAGCCAGTACATTCTGGGAATTTAGTCTGATGTTATGCTTCAGCGGATATCTTCATAAAACTGCTTGAGATACCGGGGAGAAACGCCCAAACCCCACAAAAAACCAATCAAAAAATAGATGGCAGTTGCTTTTAATTCGCCCCAATTCGCCACTCGGCGATCGCTACTTTCGACTACCCGATTGACTAACTTAATTTTACCCAGTCGCACTAACTTCAAACATAAATCAGCTTCCTCCATAATTGGCAGCGCAGCATCGAAACCTGCACATTCCAAAAAATCTGTACGGCGGCAAAAAATAACTTGATCGCCAAACAGCAGGCGCAATCCTTTGAAAAATAAATGAGGTCGAAATAACAGCGGCGCGTAATAAGTTTTCAGGTAATTGTGGAGGGAAAAACCCCATCTTGTTTGCTGCGAACCAGCCATCAGGGAGATAAACCCGCCGCCGACTATTTCGGCATCGGACAATGTTTTCTGGATGACTGCTACAATGTCGTCGGGAACTAAAGTATCGGCGTGGAGAAAGCACAGAATTTCGCCGGTGGCGACTTGGGCACCTAAGTTCATTTGCACGGAACGTCCGGCTGTACTGCTAGAAATAACGCGGGTAGTGGCCGAAAGTGCGATCGCCACTGTTTCGTCTTGACTGCCGCCGTCTACCACAAATACCTCCCAAGCAGGAGGAGTGAGGATGCTGAGTTGACGGAGGGTGCGTTCCAGACAAGTCGCTTCGTTGAGGGCTGGGATGATAATAGAAACGCGATCCATCTCGTTGAAATTTGTGCCAAAAGTATTATAATCAAAAACTGTGGCGATTCGCAACTAACCTGAAAATAGAACTTATGTGCGCGGATTCAGAAACCCGGTTCCTGCCTGCGAATTCGTCACGAAACCTCGGATTTTTCACAGAAACCGGGTTTGTTGGCGTCATTCCTCTAAAATCAGGCAAAAGTGCGATCGCCCGTTGTGTATTCCACTAATCAGGACTTAAAAATCGTGCAGAAAACAGAAGTAAAAAATGATTTAGAATTTTATGATGAAAATGCCGATAATTGGTGGGACGAAAATGCTAAAATTTATGCCTTATACCATCTAAATAAACCCAGATTTGAGTTTTTCGACAGACACGCGACTAATTGGCGAGGGCTGAAAACCTTAGATGTCGGGTGCGGCGGCGGCTTTTCTTGCGAGTTTATGGCCGAGAGAGGCGCTGTGGTTTCTGGAATAGATCGATCGGACAAATGTATTGTAGCAGCTCAAAATCACGCAGTTACTAGCGGTTTTGAGATTGACTACAGGCAGGGTTTTGCCGAAAATATGCCCTACGCTGACAATACCTTCGATGTTGTAATCTGCGTGGATGTTTTGGAACACGTGGTCGATTACAAAAAAGTTGTGTCAGAGGTTCACAGGATTCTTAAGCCCGGGGGACTGTTCTTTTTTGATACAATCAACAGAACTTTTTCCTCGCAAATTGTGATGATTGGACTGATGGAAAATATTTTGCAGGAAATTAAGCGGGGCGTTCACGATTGGGACAAGTTTATTACCCCGGAGGAACTGTCTGTGGTAATGCGCGATACGGGTTTCGGCAAGATTGAAATTAAAGGTTTTGATATGTTTGGAGAAATGGGCGCTGTTTTAGCCCAGATGCACGGTTTTTGGGGGAATTTTACAAGTGGAAAGCAGCTATTTCCTTCGGGGGAAAGTTTGCAACAAGTTTCTCAACTGCTAATCTCTAATATCGTTAACTATGTTGATTACAAAAAGTCTGGCTTGTTTAAAATCAAAATTAATGAGGATACGTCGATTATGTATGTTGGCGTAGGGGCGAAGAATAATTAGTCATTAGTCATCAGTCATTAGTCATTAGTTATTTGTTAGCTGCGACTAATAACTAATGACTTTTTTCATAATTAACTGAAAATAATTAGCAGGTATTGTGTGGTGGGTGCGATCGCCCATCGCAGTTTTTTTAGCCAAATGACCGCCCCATCTCAATTTACGGGTGCGATCGCTGCTTGTAAACCCTGATATACAGCCTTTTGTAACAAATCTTAATGTTTAACTCTTGACAACTTATCTGAATTGCATGGTAGCTTATTGAATATTAATTGCAATAACTGCGGGAAGTTAACAGTACCTGGAGGTCAATCACCGTGACAGCAGCAATAGTTTCCGCGTCAGCCTCGCGAATCAGCGACGAACAACCCGCCTACAGCCAAAAACTGATGAGTTTGGGTAGAAATTGCGAAATACCTGACCTTGATGACTCTAAAGATGTAACCATCGCCGTCTTAGAAGGAGTGGGAACTCTCACGGTGTGCGATCGAACAGTCACTTTAAAACCGGGAGTATTTGTGTTTGTACCCGCCGGCATCCCGTGCAGTCTAAAAGTACAAACGACGCTGAATTTGTTACTAATTGACTGCGAACCCGACCCCGATATGAGCGAGTCAGCTTGGTTGATGAATTTTCAACTTTAACCCGATGAAAAAACAGTGTCCTTGCTGCCTTGACTCCCTAATTTCTCAGGTTTGCCACAACCGTGTCTACTGTTTTTGTCTGAATTGCAGGCAGGAAATGCCAAATCCTGACTCACAAAAAATAATTCTCAAGCACTACCAAATTTCACCTTCGGAGTAAAAATGTCAAAAACAATTGGTCTTTTCTACGGAACTACAACTGGGAAAACAGAGTCGGTAGCTGAAATGATTCGGGATGAATTTGGTGGCGATATCGTGACCTTGCACGAGATCGGCAGCGTTGAAAATGATGATTTTGCGGAATACGAATGTCTGATTATCGCTTGTCCGACTTGGAATATCGGCGAACTGCAAAGCGACTGGGAAGGTTTTTTTCCCGAACTTGACGATATTGATTTTAGCGGCAAAAAAGTAGCTTACGTGGGAACTGGCGACCAAGAAGGCTACCCGGACAATTTTATGGATGCAATGGGGATTCTGGCTGAAAAAATTTCGGAACAGGGCGGCGAAACAGTCGGTTATTGGCCGGTAGAGGGCTATGATTTTACTGAATCTAAAGCTGTAGTTAATGGCAAGTTTTTGGGTCTTGCTATTGATGAAGATAACCAATCCGAGCTGACGGAATCGCGCATCAAATCTTGGGTATCTCAACTCAAGAAAGAATTTAGCTTGTAGACTTAACGGTAGCAGGGTGAGTTTTGTAATTAGATTATGTTCGGCAATCAAAATTACGCACTCAGCCCGCCCCGAAAATCTAGCAGATCAATTATTATTGTTAATAATTCAATCTCAAACTTAAAATAGATGAAATTTAGTTCAGATGACGTCCTTTGGTTAAGTGTAAGTCCGAGTTTGCAATTCTTCGATCGCTCGCTGCTTTCCTACTTAAATGATTCTGTACCAGTGCAAATATGGGAATACCAACAAACAGAAGATGAAGCTTGCTCTTTAGATATGGCTGTTGAACTTTTGCACGATTTTTTAACATTGCGCGATCGCCCAATTCATCTCATAGGCCACAGTACCAGCGGATTAGTTGGTTTAATGTATGCGCGCCGCTATCCTCACAAAGTAAGTTCTTTGGGGCTTTTAGCTGTCGGTTTGCCATCTGCTATGAATTGGCAATCGCATTACTATACGCATCTTTCAGCTTTTCCCTGGAGCAGAAAACAAGTTTTGACTCAAATGGTTGGCGATATGCTGGGATTGCCAAATCAAATAATTAATCAAAGATTTATATCATATTTTGAGGATGACTTAGCCTGTTCTCCTTGTCCTCACTCCTTATTTAGGGTGATGAATTCCCGCGATGAAGGTGTAGAAGTACCTTTGTTGATATGCAGTAGCAAAACTGATTTTGTTGTATCTCCTATTGTGATGCGCCGCTGGTCTAAATTTCTTAAAAAAGGCGATCGCTCTTGGGAATGTCCAGACGGTAGGCATTTCTTTCACCACTTCTATCCAGAACAAGTCGGCGAAGAAATACTGAATTTTTGGCTGTCTCTACACAGCCGGCAACTGATTTTAGACTTGAAGTTCTAGATTCTAGATCGCAACTATTAAAATAAATATCTAACAAGTTTTGGGTGCTAAAAGCAGTCTGCCCGCCAGACTGCTAAAATTCACTACAGCCTAAATTCTTTATATATCAAGGATTATTTGCACTAGCAGCTCCCAGAAATCACACTTTACGGTTAATGTACTATTATAAATTAATGACTATTATTCTTAATAACTCATTATGAAAAATCTAAGAAGTGCGATCGAGGGCGACAACAGCTCAACCAAGAGCCCGCCCTACTTTCGAGTACCGCTGAGCCTCAAAATTATCGTGCCGTTTCTAGGTGTATCCGTCACTCTATTGTTATTAGTGATACACACAGTAAAAATCGGATTTGCCAACACTCTCGAAAAAGGAGTGCGCGATCGAGTTGAAAACCAAGCAGCTTTAGCCGTGCGAGACTTCAAAAGTCGATCGACTCAATTGACAAAGCAGGCCAAACTACTATCAAAAGAACCAGAAGTTATTCGCGCTGTAGAAAAGAAAGACAAAAACATCTTGCATCAAGATATATTATCTCTACAAACCATTTTTAAACTAGATTTAGTCAAAGTAGTAGACGGGCGGGGCCAAATGGTAGCAGAGTTGCGAGAAGATTCGCTCACAGATAAGAAGTTAATCAATAGCCCAGCGATAAATTCAGCACTTAAAGGCTCAGAAAAGTCAAATTTCGTCAGCATTGATGGCAAACAGCAAGCATTGCTAGTAGGATTTGCACCGATTAGAAGCAAGAATAGGATAATTGGTGCTGTACTCGTGGGTGACTTAGTGACAGACGAACAATTGGATAAAATTAACATTGATACTAACAGTAAAAACTACTTCGCTATCTTTAAATCAGGAGAATTAATTGCTACTAATTTTCCCCAAATTCGCTCTAAATCTTGGAAAATACCTACACCACAGACATCGACTACTAAAATAGATATTGAGCGCCTGTCTTACATAATGAAAACGGTAGAAATATCCGAAATAGGCGATAGCATAGCTCTAGCTGTGTTTAACCCAATGGCGACAGTGCAGCAAACGCAATTAACTTTATCTCAACGGCTAGATAGTTTCTTTTGGGCAGGAGTAATTCTAGCCACGATTGTTGGTGGTGTAGTTAGCCGAATCATCGGAAAACCAATTCTAGATTTAACTCAAAACGTGAATTGGATGGCAAGCAATGAATACTTTTCTGGTAAAGTACCCATTCCTTCCGGCGATGAAGTAGGTCAACTTGCGGAAGCTTTCAACTGTATGATAGAACAAGTAGAAAATCGCGATCGTACACTCAATATCCAGTTGCACCAACTGCAACAAACGCTCCACGAGTTGAAAAATGCCCAATCCCAACTAATTCAAGCCGAAAAAATGTCCAGTTTGGGATTGATGATGGCTGGTATCGCTCACGAAATTAACAACCCAGTTAACTTTATTTATGGCAACCTCTGTCACGCCAACCAATATACTCAAGATTTGCTCAGGCTTGTAAGACTTTACCAGCAGGAATTTCCGAATGCAAGCGCGCCGATTCAAGACTGCATTGAGGAAATTGAACTCGAATTTTTATCAGAAGATTTGTCGAAGTTACTATCTTCCATGAAAATGGGTACTGAGCGAATTCAGCAAATTGTTTTGTCCCTGCGAAACTTCTCTAGGTTAGATGAAGCTGAAATGAAACCAGTCGATATCCATGAAGGAATTGACAGCACTCTATTAATTTTAAATAGCAAAATCAAAACAGCGATTAAAGTAATTAAAAATTATGGAAAATTGCCCTTAGTAGAGTGCTATCCGTCGCAGTTAAACCAGGTATTTATGAATATCATAGCCAATGCTGCTGATGCACTGTTGAGCGATCCAAATCTGCGAGACAAGGAGATTGAAATCATCACAGAAATAGCAGGAGTAAATCAAGTAGTGGTGAAAATTCGAGATAACGGCACTGGAATCGATCCTGATGCGATCGACAGGTTATTCGACCCATTTTTTACAACTAAACCTGTGGGTAAAGGGACTGGTTTAGGGTTGTCGATTTCCTACCAGATTATCGAGAAGCATCAGGGGAAAATAGAAGTGAATTCCAAAATAGGTGAGGGAGCAGAGTTTGCCATTTATTTGCCGATTAAAGCCGCATTAGAGAAGCCACTTGTCTCTTCCGAAGTTAAGAAAGCTGGATGAATTTAATATCAGTTAGTGAATCTATACAAAAAAAAGTCGTTTGTAGTAAGGACTAAAGTCCCGATCGCCTAAAAACTTTCACAAAAAACTGAAGTCCTCACTACAAATCTAATATCACTTAATGGCAAGTTGCAGAAACAGGCTCTTTTTCTGACACCGACTCGCCAGGATTTACCCATACATAAATCTCGGTTGCATCGTCTCCGCAACTGTGACATCCGCCACACTTTTTGACTTCTGCCATTTTACTGATTCGCCCTTTGCGAATTAGGCGATTTAACATTCCGCGCAAAGCATCGCCATCCATACGGAAGTGAATTTTCAGATCAGCGAGGGAGGCTCTTTTGTTGTCAGCAATAAATTTTTGGATGTCGCTTAAAATCATGGCTTTTGTCCTTTGTTTGATTCTTAAACACAGTTAACAGTCAACAGTTAACAGTTAACAGTTAACAGTTAATACCAATTTTTTATGAAGCTGCATAGAATCAGATCCCCCCTAGCCCCCCTTAGTAAGGGGGGGACAAGATTCCGCTCAAAGTCCCCCTTCTTAAGGGGGATTTAGGGGGATCGAGATATGTGCAACTTCACATTAAATTGGTATAACAGTCAACTAACTACTGATTGCTTCGCGTCGCTTTGCTCGTTTTCCACCAGTCAGTTTTAATACCGCAAGAGTCAGACCCATAGCTACGATTAGTCTGAAAATATAAAGCATAGATGAGTCTGGATGCTCTGAGAATGTAGCTATTTGATAGTAAATAACTGCTGTGAAATAGGCGACACCAGTAGTCCATAGACCTGCGAATACAGTCCATCCCAAGTTAGTTTCGCGGTAAAGCGCAGCCGTTGCGGAGACGCAGGGAAAGTACAGCAATACAAACAGCAAATAAGCAAAAGCTGCTTGATTGGAACCGAACCGCTGGGACATTTGTCCGTAGGTGCTACCAGAGATACCTTGGTCTTCTTCCGCTTGTTTTTGGTCGGTAATATTAGCAGAATTTAAGCCGAGGGGATCGAAAAGTTGACCGGGAAGTTTTGTAAGATTCTCCGGTATGCTAAAAAATGCTTTGCCGATATTTCCCCAGAAACTAAATTCTTCTTCTTTCTCCGGTTCTCCGCTTGCTGCTTTTTGTTCGTCTGCTAGTTGAGTGTACAAGGAATCTAAGGTTCCAACCATTACTTCTTTGGCAAATACTCCTGTTAGCAAACCGACGGTGGCTGGCCAGTTTTCTTGGGTGATTCCCATTGGTGTAAATACAGGTGTTGCCGCGCGGCCGACGGCGCTAAGAATTGAATCTTTGGTGTCATCTTTACCGAAGGAACCGTCGGTGCCAACTGAGCTCATAAATCCTAGTATAAGTACCATGATCGAGATCGCAATTCCGGCCTTTGTGATAAAAGCTTTCAGCCTGTCCCAAGTACGCAGCAGCACTCCTTTGAGCTTGGGAATGTGGTAGGGTGGCAATTCCATAACAAAAGGCGCGGCTTCTCCTTGGAGGAGGGTATTTTTGAGGATTAGTCCGGTGAGAACAGCGGCTAGAATTCCGATTAGGTAAAGTCCTAATACCATGTTTTGACCGCCGACTTGGAAGAATGCGCCACAAAATAGGGCGTAAACTGCTAATCTGGCGCTGCAAGACATGAATGGATTCATCATTATTGTCATCATGCGATCGCGCTTATTTTCTAATGTCCGCGTCGCCATAATTCCGGGGATGTTGCAGCCGAAACCGACCATCATCGGCACAAAAGATTTACCGGGAAGTCCGACAAATCGCATTAATCTGTCCATAACAAAGGCAGCCCGTGCCATGTAGCCGGAGTCTTCTAAAACTGACAAACACAAAAACATCATCCCAATTTGGGGGATAAATGTAGCTGTAGTTTGAATTCCGCCACCAGCACCTTTTGCGAGAAGTCCAATCAACCATCCGGGCGCGCTGATGCTTTCTAAAAGTTTAGCGAAACCATCGACAAAAATTGTTCCCAAGGCGATATCAAAGAAGTCGATAAACACTGCACCAACGTTAATTGAAATGGTGAACATTAGGTACATTACCGCTAAGAATACGGGAATGCCTGCGAAGCGGTTGAGAACAATTTGGTCGATTTTGTCGGAAACGTTGGCTTTGACTTCCCTAGACGATTCGGCAACGCCTTGGGTGAGGTTGCGGATGAAGGTATAGCGGCTGTCGGCGATGATAATATCGAGGTCATCATCGAGGGTTTCGTGCACTCGGCGGCGGTGGGGAACGACGATTTTTTCGAGTTCTGTACTGGCGAGTTCCGGGGCGACTTCATCCTTGTATTCTAAGAGTTTCAGGGCTGTCCAGCGGGCATCGACGGTGCGATTTGGACTGTGTTTTTCGATGTGCGGGATTAGTTGACCGATCGCATCTTCGATCGCAGCCGGATAAGCGACATAGGCAGATGGTACGATCGGCTTAGCCAGCGCCCGATTAATAGCATCCCGCAACAGAGGCAATCCGTCATTAGAAGCAGCACTCATCGGCACCACCGTACAGCCGAGGCGTTCTGCAAGTTTATTGACATTGATTTTGAAATCCCGTTCTTTGGCAACATCCATCATATTCAGCGCCAAAATTGTCGGTACGCGCATCTCCAAAATTTGGGTAGTCAGATACAAATTGCGCTCTAAATTAGAAGCATCAACAATATTAATAATTACGTCAGCTTCCCCAGATAGCAAATAATCTCGCGCCACCAATTCATCGAGTCCGGTGTCTCCATCTTCGGCATCAATGGAATAAACTCCCGGTAAGTCAACAATCGTAATTGCTAAACCATCGTGAGTGTATTTTCCCTCTTTGCGTTCTACAGTTACTCCCGGCCAATTCCCTACTCGCTGGTTAGCACCAGTCAGGGCATTAAATAAGGTAGTTTTGCCACAGTTAGGATTGCCTACCAATCCAATAATTTGCTTAGCCATTATTTAACCTCTTCTACAAATAGACTTTTAGCTTCATCTTTACGCAAACTGAGTTTAAAACCCCGCACGAGGATTTCTACGGGATCTCCTAAAGGTGCGTGCCTGGTGACGGTAAATTCAGTTCCCGGTGTCAGCCCCATTGCCAACAATTTACCTTTGTAACCTCTAGCTGTTTTCTCGTAGCCAATGACGCGGCAGATTGCGCCGACAGCTAAATCCCCTAGTTGTTTTTTCTCGTTCATCTGTTGTTTGAATGCAGTCTAAATTGGTAAAAAATCAATGAAATTTCAGAATCTGCGAACATCTCTCTCTGACTCTGCGCCCTCTGCGCCCTCTGCGGTTAATAAAAAAAATCTTTTTCACCAATGAAATAGGATTGCTGTAGATGCAATTTTTTTAGGGCAATTTTGAATTCCTACACATAATTTTCTGTGCCATCCCTGCCCCCAAACCGATGCGGTTGTCCCCAATTGCCACGATGACGGAACCGCAAGAGGTGCTGACGATTTGAACTTCAATAGTGGGGACTAATCCCATACCAATCAGACGGCGTACCGTGCCTTCTGAACCTTTGAGTTTGACAATCCGCAGTGTCTCGCCGATGCTTGCCATTGCTAGGGGAAATGATTTACCTTCACCCAAAGCAGGCTGAGTTTCTGTGCTGCTGTCTTCGCTTTGAGAGACTTCTGGTGTCTCGCCGTAAAAGGTGAAACCCCCGAAAGACTTGGGGTTTAACTCTTGCTTCTGTTGGCTGTATGCTTGGTTTTGTTTCATGTTTTTTCTCGCGGTCGATCGGTTTTAGCAACAAGTTGTTTGACGTTAGTCGCACCATCTACCTGATATATATTCTCAATACGATCGGCGCGAAAGCACAGGTATTGCTAAAGTCGGAGCTTCAGCTTACTTGTTTCCTTGGGATATTTCGGATACGGCTGTTCCCCGCAGTCAGAAATTTGATGGTTTTTTGCGTTCAAGAGTCGAAATCTATCTTGGGTTAGATGCCAATTTCTGGTTGAACTGCTCTCTCGTCAGACTTACTGCTCTTCAGCATCTTATCTGAAAAACTGTTTATTAGCAAGAATTCTCAAATAATTTAACAGGAAGTGAACAAACTCAGCCTTGGCTGGTACGGATCGATACTAAATTGCGATCGCATTTTAATGCTGGGATCGCCCGAAGCCCTAAAATAGCGATCGAGCATATATACTTAACCCGCTCCCGCCCCTACCGATTCACAATTTATCAAGAATTATGCCAGCAAGTTTTCTGCCAAAGTCGATCGCACAACTCACAGAATCTACCTCAATTGCCTTAGCCCAAAGCATTCAACGGGAGGCAATTACAACTCCCCTATCTTCGGGGCAAATTGCCACAACCTACGTGCGCCAAGGCAGTGGCAACACACCAATTTTGCTAATTCACGGCTTCGACAGTTCCTTGTTTGAATTCCGCCGCCTGTTGCCGCTGCTAGCTGCCGAAAATGAAACTTGGGCGGTTGATTTGTTGGGTTTTGGCTTTACAGAAAGAGCGCCAGGTTTGGCATTCAGCGCGAGGGCAATTGAAAGTCACCTCTACTATTTCTGGAAAACGCTAATTTCGCAGCCTGTAATCTTAGTCGGTGCTTCAATGGGAGGTGCAGCAGCAATTGATTTCACCCTCAATTATCCTCAAGCTGTAAAACAATTAGTGTTAATAGATAGCGCAGGTTTTGCCGTCACTTCTAATAAGGGAAAGTTTCTCATTCCTCCTTTAGGATATTTGGCAACTTCATTTTTGCGAAATCCCAAAATCCGCCAGCAAATTAGCATCAATGCTTATTTTGATAAAAATTTGGCTTCTCAAGACGCTCAAACTTGCGCTGCTTTGCACTTGGAAATGCCCAACTGGAATCAAGCTTTAATTTCGTTTACCAAAAGCGGCGGTTACGGAGGTTTTGGGGGAAAATTATCGCAAATTCAGCAGCAGACGCTGATTTTGTGGGGAAAACAAGACCGGATTTTGGGGACGGCGGATGCGGAAAAGTTTGCCAGGGCGATCGCAAATTCTCAACTAATTTGGATACCCGACTGCGGGCACGTTCCCCACTTAGAAAAGCCAGAGATTACCGCCCAGCATATTTTAGAATTCATCACCAAAAGCGGACTCACGCAAAAAAATTAAACCTAGGGTGCGCTGCGGCGCACCTTACATATATGTTTTCCCTTGCATATTTGGTATAGTTTGAGGTCAAATAGACAGCTTTCACACTTTCGGCAAATACTTTTGTACGATCGTCCATCCTGTGAGCAACACAGTCACAAATCCCCCAAACAAAGCCAAATTAGTGCCGATATGGAGGGGACGCGCCCAAGGATGTTTAGGGCCAATTTGCAGCCCGCTTCCAACAGAAACCAACACCAAAGCCACAACAGCTAACCCTGCCGGTAAATGAGCCGAGTGACCCAAATTCCCGTAGTATCCCAGCGTACCGACTACACCAATTCCCAGCAGTAAAATTACCAAAGTCGCCATCCCCGCACCAGTGGCTAAATGGAAAGGACGCAGCCATTTTGGGCGCGGCTGTTTCGTGCTGCGAGTCGCAAACATCCACGTTCCAGTAACGGCCAGCAACAGGTAAGCTAACAGGGAAACACCCATTGACCAAGCCGCTATTTTCCACAACCACAAGAAAGAAGGCAGATTCATCGGTTGCATCCCTAATTAGGATTTTTCACAAAAGGTTTCTTTCCGATTTTACCTGGCCTTGAAAGCAAAAATGAATTATTTTGAGAGAAAGTGCGATCGGACTATTCACAGCTTGCATCCGTCTTACCTTGGGATCAAACGCACTTTCTCTCATACTCAGCTTAATTTACGTTATAAATTTGTCGCCACAGTTTTTAGGAACCGCCTTCCCATTCTAGCTTTCTGGTTTTGCTGTCAAGGAAAGGCATTTTATAAAACCCTAATTTTTGTTCTAAGATTAATCGGAAAAAAGGCAGACCTTCAATCAAATATCTTTTCCACAACCTTCTCGGTTCGCTTAACAGTCGGTACGCCCATTCTATGCCGACTTCGCTCATCCATTTGGGAGCTCTTGCTTTGCAACCTGCTTCAAAATCAATGGTTGCACCTACTGCTAAGAAAATTTTGACGTGTGTTAATTTGCTCCTGTATTTAACCAGCCACTTCTCTTGCTTGGGCGCTCCCACTCCTATAGCCAGAACTGTCGCTCCTGATTTATTGATCGCATCAATTATTGTTTCACATTCTTCCTCATTTTTTTCAAAGCCAAAAGAAGGAGAAAGTGCTTCAACTACTATTTCTCTACCAATTTTTTGGTTAATTTTTTCCTGGGCTTTCTTAGCAATACCTTCCGCAGCTCCTAGCAAAAATATTTTAATTTTCTCGTTATCTTTGTGATACATATAAAATGCAGGAAACAAGTCAGAACCGGAAATTTTTTGTTTGAGAGGAGTACCCAAAAACTTGGAGGCATACATCAATATTTGACTGTCGCAGACTCTATAAGTAGAGGTATTGTAAGCTTCATAGAAGTCGCGGTCATATTGCAACTTAATCAAGTGGTCTACATTGGGCGTAAATACGACACCACCTTCGGAGTCAAGTTTTTCAAACAACTCTGTTATTGACAAGTTATCTATCGAAACATTCAATAAATTAACTGTTTTCATTTGTTATTCCCTTCACCCTTTATATTAAACTACAACTAAAACTATGACAACCCACACTAGAGCCTCGTGTTTTCACTAAGGCGTCTCGGTGAATGTACTTTTTAAGTATATCCTTGTACACCCTACCTGTCCAGTCAGGATTTTTAAAGATTGTGTAAAGAATCAGCTTGTTTTAGCAAAAAGTGTATAAAGCCAATTTTGGTTTACAACCCGCAACACAGTTTTAATAAAAACACAATCCCGTGCTAATAGTTGAAGCATTATAAATTAATGTAATAATTTTTTTTACACTAATTTTGAGCGAGTGAGAAAGAGGGCGCAACTCCCGAACTTGATTTTAGGCAAAGGTGGTAGATTTTATAGTTTTTGTATGCAGGGAATTCAAGATATTTTCAAACTTGAAGTCGAGTGGCGATCGCATTCCTGAAAATCATCCTGATTTTTGGTGAACCAGCAACTGTCTTCTTGGTGGCGAACTGGTTTTTTTGGTCTTAAGACTTTCGGGAGCTTTTAAGACCAGACCCGATATTCCTCCAGCAATCATCGCAAAAATCGGGTTAGTCATAGCGTTCAAAACACAGTCAAACACGTACATAACTAAGGCTACTCCCAGGACGGCAGCCGGCGCTACTTTGGGATTAGACCAGGTTCTGGCGGGATACTTGAACACGCAAAAGACGATAACAGGAAGTAACAATGAAGAAAATAAACTAACTAAACCGACTGCACCGTTGACGCCAAATGCAATAATCCACAAGCTGTCGGTGACCGAGATATCTTTACCGGACTGGTCGTAAACGCGGTTTCCGCCGGAATCCCCCCACCCAAAAAGAAAATTTAGCCGCGCTTTTTCCCCCAATATCTCTTCCATGTCAAATCTATACTTCAGAGAGGCGGCTCGTTCTTCACCAAATATGGGAGTGATGAAGTCCATCACGTCTTTGCTAGAAAATTGACCCGATGCAGCTACGTACAGATAAAACACTATATATCCAATTATAAATAGCAGGGGCAAAGAGGTGCGAAACCACTTTGCCGAGAATAATACGAGTAACGCCATTGCAAATAAACTGTAGGCGCCAGTAGAACGGCACAGCAAAAAAGCGATTATTAATATAATTGCTAAAGTCTTGATGTTGCGGCCCATAAACTTTTTGAGCGTCTTAGTTTGCCACAGCCAAACTCCGATTAAAGCGGCTGTCATCATCCACACGCCCACCATCAAACCGTGCTGCATAAATACTACCGGTCTCCATCCCCCCAAACGCCTTGCTTGACCCCAGTCTTCAAAAGCATTGACGCCGTAAATCATTAGGTGCAGAATTGGGCCCTTAACCCCTTCAATTAAAGTAAAAGGAATGTAGGCCAACCCACCTGCAAAAATCCCGATCGCCAATTGTCGCAGCCCGTCTAAACTACCCACATACAAGCGTCCTAAAAAATAAGGCAGACCCCAAGTAACGATTTGGTTTAAAGTCGGAGAAATCGGGCTGCCGCCATTAGTAACCTGTGAAACAATTGGACACAAACAGCAAATTACCACTGGCACGTCCAGCCAACCCGGCTTAAAAGAGGTGATGCGGGCAGTATCGTAGACAATAGTAGCCAGAAAAATGCCGTAGCAAGCTGCCGAGATTTTGGTATACGGCGGCAAGGAGCCGATGGGATAAGAAGCTTGCGGCAAAAACAGCCACGCTGCAACAAAACTGATAATTACCGCCCGCTGAGTCGGAAACCTCACAAACAGGTAAAAAACGATTGGAATAAAGCCGAACATAGCAAGTGGGATTAATGCAACCATAGGTCTTTTTTGGCAGTAAAATTGTAGAAATAAAACACAATTTGCCCGAGAAAAATTCTCAAAAACGATCGCCCAACCCCAATCTTTAAAATCAACCTCAATTTTACGCCTTATGAGCTAATTGTGCCTGACTTTCCCGTGCCGTGTACAGTGCAGCCTCGAAGAGATCGGTTGCATCCTCCCAGGTATAATTTATCACCGTCTCCAAAGCACTCTCAGACATGGCCCGCCATTCGGCATCAGACAACTGACAAATCCGCTCGATCGCGAGTGCCATATCCTCTGGGTCTTCTGGCTTGACAAGTATTCCACCCCCGCCAGCAAGTAGTTCCCGAGCCGCACCAGCAGGAGTGCCGATGACTGGAGTGCCACAAGCCATCGCTTCTAAAATTGGCAAGCCGAAGCCTTCCGAGCTGCTAGAAAACAGCCAAGCATCGCATTTGCTGTAAAATTTTTTGAGTTGGTCTTGAGTAGGTGCCATATTATATTCAGTGCCAGGTGTCAGCGGCAAATAGGGAGGAGGAGTATCGCCCGAACCAAAGGCAACTAGACGAAGGTTGGGAATTTTTTTAGCCGCTATAGAGAAAGCTTTCAGGGCAAGATCGCAGCCTTTCCAAGGAGTTGTAGTATAGTACATCCCGACTGTGGGAACTAATTGCTTGCCTCGCGGCTGCTTCGCTCGCGACTGGGGGTCGTAAAGCTGATCTCAACCAAGGCGTATCAACCGATGCCCGTAGAAATTTCTACAAGCACTTATATTCTAGCGTTCAGCTTGGTTATCGCTTACAGCTATTAGCCAATCAGATTATTTGCTTTGATAATGTAGAGGCAACTTATTTATATAGCGGTTGCGTACTACCAAGGTTTTTCACCTAAATCTGAGTGGCTAAATTCATTCTATATGATATAAAGACAAGAAGGCCAATGTAAGTTATTGTTAGCAAATATCAGAAAAAGTCTTACTGTTAATCAACCCTCATGCCACCTGTAAGACTAAGGGTAGGAAGGACAAAAGTAATTTTCATGAGTAAATGCCGAAGATTGACACTGGTCGATCAAACTTCTTCATAGATAACATGAATTTCACACTTACAAGTTTCTTTTTGGCTTGTGTGCAGGTGCGGGGTTCTGCCTCCGGGCGATCGTCACTTGATGGTCGAGCCGACCTTACTTTGTCATCATAGACTTTTCCCAATTACAAATCGGGAGATGTTTGAGGACTCGACAAGTTTAACCTGTAACGGCACGAGTCTCAAAACCTCCGCTGCACTCGGGTTCAGATTTTGACCGACGATCGCTTTACAACCAGTATTCGCTAGCCCGCGGGACTAGAATTCGTATCGAGACTGCTGCGTAGAAAACAGGACACGGGCGATTTTAGTTTTAGCAGAAGCACCCCGCCAAACGATATTGAGTTTCTGCGGAGAATCCCGCGCTCTTGACGCGGCGGGCAGAATTTCAAATTGCTGCTGTTAGCATCCAACCTCAATTTTTTAGTTGACCGGTGCTGGGGTCACATTGTAGGGAGAAGAGGAAACTATGTTAACGTCGCGCTGTTTAGATTTGTCTACAGCAGCTTTCAATCCCGCTTCAAAATGATCCGTGGCATCTTCCCAAGTATAATTGCTCACCTTGGCATAGGCGGCTTCGGACATGGCTTGCCACTCGGAATTTGGCAACTGACAGATATACTCTATGGCTTTTGCAATTTCTTGGGGATCTTCTGGTCTTACAAGTATGCCAGTACCGCCGCTCAAAATTTCCGGAGCAGCGCCTGCTGGGGTACTGATGACGGGAGTGCGGCACGCCATCGCTTCGATAATTGGCAAGCCGAAGCCTTCTGAGCGGCTCGGCAGAAGCCAGGCATCGCATTTGCTGTAAGAGTCTTTGAGTTTGTCTTGGTCGGGTTGAATTACATACTCGGCATTGGCCGGTAGGGGCAATTCCGAGGATGGGGCATCTACACCGAAGGCAACCAGACGCAGGTTGGGGATTTTTTCGGCAGCTAGGGAAAAAGCTTTGAGGGCGATGTCGGTTCCTTTCCAGTAGATTGTAGAGTACATTATTCCAACTGTAGGAACCGATTGTTTGTTGCGAGGACGGGCGTAAAATTGCTTGGTGTCCACGCTCGGAGGAGCTAAGGAAACTTGGCGATCGCCGTATTTAGTCCTCGCTAGGTCAACTAACCACTGAGAGATCGTAATTTTGTGCATTGGCAGCATCCAGGTTGCTTCTACTCTATCTTGAGGTAGATAGTCAAAAACTTCGTGGTGCTGGATAAAATAAGCTTTTGCTCCTTTGCTGGGAGAGAGTTTGGCTACCCACTCGGCGGTTTCCCACCAGGTGGCAACTACTACGTCAGCGTCAGGTACATCTTTGTCCTCTACCGGGCGGTAGCGATCGGTAATTTTGTGTTCTACACCTAAGTTATCGAAAAATGAGGGCTCGTTTTCAGGTGTGGAAATCCAACCGCGTCCCCGCAGCAGCGACTTGACTTGCTGGCGCATACTCGGTTGGGAGTGGGGTACAGAGATGACGAACACGGAGTGTCCTCGCTTTCTCAAACGTTCTGCGAAAATAGATATTACGCGTATTCCACCAGTCAGAGACAGAGTAGGGAGAACAAAGGTGATTTTCATTTTTAAGTTCCGCTGAAGACTCCGACTCTTGACGGCACTGCTACCAGCGCTGATGTTAGAGTCCGAAAGGAAAGAGGGGCGGGTGAATATTAATTACCGCTTTCCTGGTGTGTACATAAAATTCAACCTAGCTACTGTTCGCAACACGCCAGTATCAATCTGCCACAACTTCGCTGTTATTGAATTGATAATAATGATTGATGCGCTCGGGAAACAGTTCCTATAGGGATAATTTTCAGGTGAGCGAAAGTTCATCCTGAAGACAGATACCTCATCAACAAGCAGCTTTTTTCGCGCCCAACACCAAGCTAGACAACACTTCCTGTTTAACACAACAGCACTTGCCTATCCTACAGATAGGGATGTACGGAAAACCGAAAAGCAACCAACCTTTACTGTGGGAACGAAAGGTAGCATTGGTAACAATATTCAGTAGGTTGACGATCGCGGTTGGGAAAATTTTATACTGCGCACTCAAGAGGGAAATTCTTACTTAGAGAATGTTGATTTCCCGATCCAACAGATATAAACACCGATCGGCAGCTTTGATTTTTTGGTAACTGTTTTGTCGGTATTCCTTGACAAAATATCGTATTTTGTCAGGATTCAGAGATGGTGGTTTTCTCAACTACCGACACGGGCGCGATCGAGCCAATGACAGTCCTGGACGCGCGAATCAGGGAATAAACCGGGTTTTTCAACCGATATCTCTCGCCCTCACTTGTCATATTTTCGTGAAAAAACCCGGTTGATGCGTCCACTGTTTGAAAAAGTAGGTTTCTCAATCGCGCTACAGAACATAGAGTTTCATCGGTATAAATTTAATTAGCTGGCGGAGTTTTAAATTTGTTAATAAAAGGCGATCGCAGGAAAGGGTTCCCAAAAGCGACTGCCACTTCGGGGCCGAGTATATGTAGCGTGCCTGCGCAATTCCTGTATAAGTAATTACAGTAAAAAAAGTTAAGTAAATTATCAAATGACTGTGTAAAGATCAAAGAAAGAAGCAAGGGCCGATCGGCATAGATCGTGTCAACATTGACTCCTCAGCAGCTTAGCGGTGGGTATCCAACGAGCTCGCTTACAAAAAAAAATCTGATGAAATAATGATTGTTCCTAAGTTTGCGATTGAGGATGACAATCGGCATAATCTTGGGGATTGTGCCGCAGCCCGCCAGATATCGGCACGGTTTATAAGCTGAGGCGCATCTAAATTTTACAGTCAAGTTTGATGAAATTATTGTGGGGTAAGCTCTTGTAGCCCGCCCTAAAAATAGAACTTAGATGCCCGACAGCTTACTGATGTTACTAATACCATTTTTATAAAATAGTGCAACACTCTTCGACCCCCCCTAGCCCCCCCTTGCTAAGGGGGGGGACAAGAATACTGTTGCATTCTTTTTTAAATTTGGTATAAGATTTATCAGTGTTTGTTAAGCCTGCTGAGCAAGGCCAGCAAATTTACCGAAGCTGGTGAAATTACTATCGCCAATAAATTCGGTCAGATGATGGGGGGAGATATTAGTCGGGAGATAGAGTTGGGAAAAGGGTCAACTTTTACTATAAAATTGCCGTAATTTTCCCTGAAAAAGCAGTTAATTAAAGAGTATTTGCCAACCAATACTTGCCAGTGCCAAATCTGCGATCGCGTGGCTGATATAACTCGACCAAAGCGAACGGTAAGTCAGATAAGAATGCGACCAAATTATCCCGGCGGTGAAGACAGCTAAGGAACCTAAGACAACAGCCTGCCAGTCGCTGTAAGCTGCTATTACAAAAATGTGGTGCAGCGTGAAAAATAGCGAACTCAGAAATATTGCTTTTGTTCCCGGTATGAGAATCTGGCACTTGTTGCAGACAAACCACCGCCAAGTAAATTCTTCAATCAATGAGTTAACTAGCACAAAATATGCTTCTACAATCAAGTAAATAGTAGGGCGGCTAATACCTAATTGGTGCGATTTTTCTTTAGCAAGTACAGGATCGATCCACTGCTGGCCAAAAAGGCTATAGATACCCAGAATTACCGCAAACATGAATATTCCCCAAATAGATCCAGCCAGCAATTCTTGGCGCTTGGGTAGGGATAAACTGAGCTTTTCGCGATCGACAAAAACAGACCACGCGATCGGAAAAACCAGCAACCAAACTTGACACAAAACTGACAGTGTTTGTCCCCAGATTCCCGGGGCAATATACAAAGCTGCTATTATACCAATACTAGCAGCAGGGACAAGCAGTGTTAGAGCCAATAGTGCTGTTTTGCGATCGCCCATATCCAGCATTTTTCACGTTTTTTTGTAAAATTGGATTGATATCAAAGGTAAAAGCGCTTCCGCTGCGGACAGGCGATACCACTTGCAAAAAACAATGCAACTGTAGGGCCGCGATCCAAATCCTTATGCAGTCAGTCATTTCCAATTCTTGAATCTAAAATATAAAATGGTATGAGATTTGTGCCGCTTATTAAAGTGGCGCGCCTTTGTGGCATCGAAAAATTGGTAAAATGACGATCGCACCGACGATCCTACGAACCCGGAATGACTCTAAATCTACTCAGTTGTGTGCTTTCTGAAATCCGAGCGATCGTTCTATTTCAGGTTCAGCACCATTTTGCAGCCAATCAAGGGGTTTTTCTGCTGTTTGGGCTGGGTTTACCCATATAATATCTTTAAGCTGCTCGACATCTACTGCTACTTTAGCAAAACATTGTCTCACTTTGTTATCAAGTGAAATTACTGTGCGATCGGTAGCGATAGCAGCTTCCACCAACCGCAAATCTTTAACCATTACTTCCCGCTCTTTATCGCTCTCGGCTATTGCTTCAATTTGACACCACAAATCATTATCTACCGCGATATCGCAGGGACATAATTTCTTCTTTGCCACCATCTGGCGCAGCCATATACGCGCAGATTTTGATTGATGTTTGTTCCACTCATCTCTAATATCTGGAGTCATCACAACTCGGTGAGAAAGATCCAAGACAGCTTCCAGGAAATCCCGACAGTACACCGATATGGGATAGGTTGCATCTTCTCCACCAGCAGCACGCGCAACAGAAGCATCTATTACCAGGCGTTTAGAAACTTTATCTGCCATGTTAACGCTTCCACAAAACAGCTTCTGCTGCATCCAAATAGCGGTTTTCTAGATGCAAAGAAACATCACCAAAATCTTCAGGCCAATCTCCAAAAGCTCCCGTCTCGTCTAAATCGGCACTGCTGACTTCTGTAACACCATCGTCGCGCCGTTTAAACCAGTGAAGTTTGACTAAATTAGGTAGTAGTTTCCCCTCGGCAACTAACGATTGAACTGCTAAAAGCAGCAATTCGCTGTGAGTTTCTATAACTACTCGCACACCTCGATTTGCAGCATCAACTAATATCTCTGCTAAAGCAGCTTGAGCGCGAGGATGCAAGTGAATTTCCGGCTGTTCTAGGTAAACTAATTGTCCTGGTTCTGCTACAAGCAAGGCAACTAAAATAGGCAAAGTTTGCGATACCCCAAAGCCAACATCAGCAATACTAACCGTATCGCTTGCACTCCCGCTGCGGGATAAACGACCTACCAGCAGTTCAATTTGTACGTCATTAATCTGTCTGGCCTCAACTTTCCAATTGAGTCTCAGTAACTCTAAGGCTTGACCCAATTTTATCAGTCGAGCGTCCCACGTTTCTTGCCAGGAATTAACTATACTAGCAACATAATTTTCAAAAATCCCAGTAAATTCACTACCAAATGCTGCGATATTGTAGGTGCGTTCTGGATTGCCTCTCGATCCGGGAACATGAATTATCTGGCGAATATGTTTTTGAAAGTTTATTGCCAAATGGGACGAATCCAACTGACTTTCGCCAAGTCGCAAGTCGAGAAAACCTCGCACATTACTCACCCTCCATAGTGGCGGTTCTTCCTCAATATTATCTAATAAGGTATAGTAATTTTCCGCCAAGTATTCGGGAAGAACCTCAATCACTTCTTGATGTCGCATTCCCGGATAAATAGTAATAATTTTATCGCTATCAGGAAAACAGTAAATTGCCTTGACAATTCTAATACCAGGTTTGGGCTGCTTGCTGAAAACGCTTTTCAAAAAATTATCTCTCTCTAGATTAACCCTGACATAAAACTCATCGTTGTATTTTTCAGGTGACAGTTTAGACAATATCTGTTCTGCGGATGTAAATTTAACATTAGGCCCGTCAAGTTTCAAACCACCCGGATCGTAAGGGGCTTCTAGCGTTTGCTTCATCAGCAATAGCGGCTGCATAATGCTAGACTTACCAGAACTGTTGGCACCGGCTAGAATTGTCAGCGATCGCACTTCAATCTGGCACTCTTCGTAAATAGACTTGTAGCCGCATACTGCAATTTCAGTAATTCCCTGTACAGGCTCTTCGTTTTCGGTTTCAAAGAAAGTGGATTGAGTCATGATATTATGTTTGTATTTGCGGCTCCAAATACCATATTATAATCTAATCCCTAGTAGCTGTGTATTTTGGCTGAATGACGATCGCAATTGATTTTGGAACTAGCAACACCGTCGTCGCTCGCTGGAATCAAGCCCTCCAGCAGCCCGAAACTTTGAAATTACCGGGATTGTCGGCAATCTCGGCTCAAAATCCGCCCCTAATTCCCAGTTTGCTCTACGTTGAGGACGCTGCTCAAAGTAAAGTCATACTCGGTCAGCAAGTCCGCGACAGAGGCCTTGATTTGAGTGGAGATTCTCGGTTTTTTCGCAATTTTAAACGGGGAATTGGCACTTCTGTTCAGGGTTTTGTGCCGGAACTTGACGGGCAACTTATTACTTTTGAACGAGTAGGTGAGTGGTATTTGAGCCAAATTGTGAACTCAATTCGCGAACTGCCATTGCCGGTAGATTCTCTAATTTTTACTGTCCCCGTAGATAGTTTTGAAGCTTACCGCCATTGGTTGGGTAAAGTGTCTGAATCTCTGCAAGTAGAACAGGTGCGGATGTTGGACGAACCGACGGCGGCGGCTTTGGGTTACGGTTTAGCCGATCGCGAAATTCTGTTAGTCATTGATTTTGGCGGCGGAACTCTAGACCTTTCTTTGGTGCGTTTAGACGCTTCTGCCGACAAAAAGCCCCTCGGTTTTATTCTCAAGTGGGGCGAAAAGTTATTGGCTGAATCTTCAGCGCAAAAGGCAAAAGTTGCCCGGGTTTTGGCTAAAGCCGGACAAAATTTAGGCGGTTCTGATATTGATAATTGGCTGGTTGACTATTTTTTCAAAACGCAAAATCTCGCAAAATCTCCGATTACGACGAGATTGGCAGAACGGTTAAAGATTCAGTTATCTTTGGTAAATAAAGCGGTTGAGGTTTATTTTGATGATGAAAATTTTGAGAGTTACGAATTAGAATTAGATCGAGAGCGCTTTGAATCTATACTCGCCGAACATCAGTTTTTTGACAACCTCGACGAGTGCATGAATCAAGTATTGCAGCAAGCGCGCCGCCAAGGCTTAGAAATTGGCGATATTGATGCAGTTTTGCTAGTCGGCGGTACGGTACAAATTCCGGCTGTGCAACGCTGGGTTGAGCAATATTTCGATCCGGCAAAGATTCGCTGCGACAAACCATTTGAGGCGATCGCCCAAGGTGCTCTGCAACTGAGTCAAGGCATACAAGTCAAAGATTTTCTCTATCACAGTTACGGGATTCGCTACTGGAACCGCCGCGAAAATTGCCACAGTTGGCACAGTTTAATAAAATCCGGCCAGTCTTATCCGATGAGCGAACCAGTAGAATTAGTCTTGGGGGCTTCTTTAGAAAATCAGCCGAGTATAGAATTAATTGTCGGCGAATTGGGAGCGGAAACTGGTGGCACGGAGATATATTTTGACGGTGACAGGCTAATTACTCGCCAACTCGCGGGCCAAACATCGGTACAGCCCCTAAATGACAAAGACGGAGCGCGCAGCATCGCTCAATTGACGCCTCCAGGGTTTCCGGGGAGCGATCGCGTCAAAATTTTGTTTCGCGTTGACGAACAGCGCTTTTTGCGGATTACTGTTGAAGATTTGCTGACAAATGAAACTTTGTTAGAGGATAAACCAGTCGTACAGTTAAGTTAGGAAGATACTTTACAGGTAAGGTGCGCGGGCCAGGCGCACCCTACAGATTGCTTTAAAAACAAATTGTTAAAAACAGATGAACTACAAGCTCGACTTTCCACTCTCTCCCGAACTAGAAAAGTATCGCGACAGAATCGAAGCTACCATTAAACCTTACATCGAAATTCAAACCCAGAATAATGACCAGGTTAATTGGTGGCAGAGTAAATTTGGGGGATTGCCCTATTTACCTAAAGGCTTTGACTATCCTAAAACTGCTGACGGTAAATATTTATTCTTCCTAGCACAAATCAACTTTTCTGAAATACCGCCTTTAGATGGTTTTCCCGATCGGGGGATTTTGCAGTTTTATATAGCCGACGATGAACCATATGGTTTAGAATTCGGCAATTCCGCCGATGTAGATAATCCCACAGTCGAAGACAGATTCAAAATAATGTATTTTCCTCAGCCAGACTTCAAAGTTGAAAACATCATTACCAATTATGATTTTTTGCCGGAACCCGAACTTTTTCCTATCTCAGGCTGTTGCAGCTTACAATTTACTAAAAAATATGCGCCGATTAGTACCAGTGATTACCAATGTACCGAAATTTTAGGCTCGGAAATTGATGAGTTATTTATGAATCATGAAATAGAGGATGAATACCTAAAAATATCGTCTTTCTTGGGTCATAAAATAGGTGGTTATCCTGATTTTGTACAAAATGATGTTAGAGAATATAGCAGTAAATGTGATCGGGAACATAAGTCAGATATTCTTCTATTCCAAATGGATACCGATCGCAATGATACAGTAGATATCAAGTGGGGAGATATGGGTATAGGTAACTTTTTTATTAATGAATCAGCACTCAGACAATTAGATTTTAGTAAAGTTTTATACAATTGGGATTGTGGTTAATACCAATTATCTAAAGTCTTGCAACAATGATGAGTGTGGGCGGAGTGCAACGGAGGGTTGTTTACGCTCACCCGCTCGTGTAAGGTGCGTCGCTCAAAGATTGTGGATATTCTTTAAGATTTTTGATGGCGACGCACCCTACAGATACTGTTGCATGAGTTTTGAGAATTAGTATAAAAACAGCAGTAAAGTAAGCAAGCTAAAAAAAACCAGAACTGATGAACTCCGATCGAAGAAACCGGGTTTTTGACCGAATTTACGGCTGTAACGCAGTATTTGGCAAAAAAACCCGGTTTCTAACCACCGGTGCATAAGTTCTAATAATGTTCGACTATGCCCGATGCCCGATGCCCAATTCCCAATTCCCTAAACCTGAGATTTGTGCACCACGACGGGTGTTCCCACCGAGGCCCATTCAAATAGCCATTTAGCATGATTGACAGCTACATTTGTGCAGCCGTGAGTAACGGGATTGCCAAACAAATTGTGCCAGTAAGCGCCGTGAATTGCCATGCCTCCGTCGTAATACATTGTATAGGGAACGTCGGGCACATCGTAGTCATCCCCAGTCATTCTAGTAACGCGGTGTTTGGTTTCAACGGCAAAGGTTCCCGTGCGGGTGGGAGTGGATGATTTGCCGCTGGAAATAACCACCGCGTAAACGGGTGTATTTCCTTCCCAAGCTATTAACCTTTGTCTTGACAAATCAATTTCAATCCAGCGTTCGCTGGATTGCTGCAACAGCATAATTTTATTGGCAATTATGTTGTGCTGTTCGCTGGCAAATGCGGTCATTGAACCGCCGCAGAATGCAGCAAAAGTGAGGGCGCAGCCCGCACAGAAAGTTCCAGCGCGGCGGAAGTAAATTGAGTTGATAATGCTGTTCATTTCTGACACCTCGTACTATTTTAGATTTTAGATTTTAGATTTTAGATTGGCTTGTCCTATTTTAGATTGTAGATTTGAAATGTTGGATTTGGAAACTGGACTTAACAAGTTGTTAAGTTTTGGGAGAGAGTTCGGGCAATTTGGGCGATCGCCCGCCAATCGCGATTTTCCACTAAGTGTTTGGGAAATAAGTCTCCGGCCAAACCCACGGCGATCGCCCCGGCATCAATAAATACTTTCGCATTTTCCAGCGTCACCCCGCCAGTGGGAATCAAAGGAATGTGTCCCAGAGGGCCTTGCAGGCTTTTCAGGTAAGCCGCGCCTCCCAAAGCCGATATCGGAAACACTTTAACGCAGGTAGCACCAGCTTGCCACGCGGTCACAATTTCCGTGGGAGAAAAAGCACCGGGGACGATCGGCACTCCGGCGTCAACTGCTGTTTTAACCATAGTTAAATCGGTGTGGGGAGTAAACAAAAATTGAGCGCCGCAGTCTATTGCTTGCTGCAACTGTTCTAAATTTAATAAAGTGCCGGTGCCAATACTAAAAGTAGGAAATTCGGAGCGGAGTTCGGCAATTAATTCAGCGGCTTTGTGGGTATTCCAAGTAATTTCAATAAACTGAATTCCTCCTGCTGCTACCGCTGATGCCATTTGCCGAGCGAGTTCCTTTTCCGAGGAACGGATAACTGCGATCGCGCGGTGTTTTTTTAGCTGTTTCAACCAAAATTGATGATTCATGCGATTTTATATTTTAGATTGAAGAATTGGGAAGTATACCTGATAGCGATGAAACAGGTGCGTCGCTATGAGATTTTCCCTATTTTTTGAGAATTGTCGCAGCGACGCACCCTACGGCTACGGCTAAGTTTAACAGCATCTCCACGTTGCTTCTCTCTACAAAAAAAAGTAAACTAATATTGTAGTGTCTGCTGTAGGTGCAGCCTCCGGCGGCAAATTTTCTGGGAGACCTCATGAAGAATTCTGATGCAGCTACTCCTCTCAAGTCCCACGGAGTTAGTCGATTATTAATGCAGTTCGCTTGGGCTAACGTATCGTTAAACATCGTTTCCCTGCTTTTAACTTCGCTGAAAGCAATTGCACCAACTATTGAGGCACCGGTTCAAGGTTTGCAGCAGATTTTGTTGATTGTTACAATTCCTGTCGTCTTGATTTTGATCGTGCTTTTTTTAGTCTGGCTATATCGCCTGCACGTCGATCTCAAGGTTCTTTTCAATGATTATCCTATCACCCCAGGAGGAGCAGTGGCAAGATTTATAATACCCATATACAGCATTTGGGGAATTTGGAATGCACTCTCAACATTTGCCAACAGATTTAATCAGGAAGGCGGAGAATTAGCCAAGTCTGCCGAGTATATCAATTCGACGATCGGAGGACTCTACTTTTTAACTATTACCTCAAATATGTTGAACCGCGAATATTCAAGAATGCAGAGAGAGAGTCCAGAAATAGAGCCTTTATGGCTGTTCTTGCTTAACGATATAGTAGCTCTGGGTTTGTCGGTCATGTTATTGCTAATGGTAAAAAGTATGAGCAGTTCAGTTGTTGCAAAAGCTCGCCAGCCAAAATAAGCGCATGACAATCAAGGGTTAGTAGGTAGTGGTAGTTAGTGGTAGGGTGCGTCGCGATCGCATAACTGCAAATAGCGAGAATTGTCGCTGCGACGCACCCTACTATTTACTACAGTTGCATTTTTGGGAAAATTGATATCATTCTGACTAGGATATAATTTTACTACACATTACAAACTTTGATATATGGCAAACTACAATATGCGAGGCGTTCAATTTTTAACCGACAATGAAGGCAACAAAACCGCTGCAATTGTTGACCTCAAAGAACACAGCGAATTTTGGGTTGACGTGTTGGCTGAATGCGGCGAACCGACAGACTTTCAGTTTTTAGTTGACGGCCAAGGCGAAAAAATTGCGGTGCTGCTTGACTTCGAGAAGCACGGCGAACTCTGGGAGGATGTTTATGATGGCATAATTTGTGACGAGCGCGAGAATGAACCTACCGTGCCGTGGGAAGAAGTTAAACGTAAACTGATGGAGAAGGGTAAGCTGAGTGTCTGATTATTTGGTTGTTTTTGCTCGCTCGGCCCAAAAGGAACTGGATTCTCTGCAAGTTGAAATCAGCAGCCGGATTTCTCCGAGAATTAATGCTTTAGCAGACAGCCCACGTCCACCTGGTTGTGTCAAGTTAAAAGCGAAACAAAACCAATGGCGAATTCGGGTTGGCGATTACCGAGTAATTTACAGTATTAATGACACGATTTTTACTGTGAAAATTCTGGAAGTCAATCACCGGCGGGAAATTTACGAAAGGTAAAGTTCAATAAAGACCAGTTAGTGGTATGGTGCGTCGCGATCGCATAACTGCAAATAGCGAGAATTGTCGCTGCGACGCACCCTACTATTTACTAAGTGTTTGGGAAATAAGTCTCCGGCCAAACCCACGGCGATCGCCCCGGCGTCAATAAATACTTTGGCATTTTCCAGCGTCACCCCGCCAGTGGGAATCAAAGGAATGTGTCCCAGAGGGCCTTGCAGGCTTTTCAGGTAAGCCGCGCCTCCCAAAGCCGATATCGGAAACACTTTAACGCAGGTAGCACCAGCTTGCCACGCGGTCACAATTTCCGTGGGAGAAAAAGCACCGGGGACGATCGGCACTCCGGCGTCAACTGCTGTTTTAACCATAGTTAAATCGGTGTGGGGAGTAAACAAAAATTGAGCGCCGCAGTCTATTGCTTGCTGCAACTGTTCTAAATTTAATAAAGTGCCGGTGCCAATACTAAAAGTAGGGAATTCCGAGCGGAGTTCGGCAATTAATTCAGCAGCTTTGTGGGTATTCCAAGTAATTTCAATAAACTGGATTCCTCCTGCTGCTACCGCTGATGCCATCTGCCAAGCAAGTTCCTTTTCGGAGGAACGGATGACTGCGATCGCGCGGTGTTTTTTTAGCTGTTTCAACCAAGATTGATGATTCATACCATTGGAAATTTTAGATTTGAGATGGGAAGCCCAAATTGGGAACTCGTATTATTTTGATTTACATATAATTTTAGTACAGATTACCCAATCCGCTTTTAGATGGTAGGGTGCGGCTCTTTTGTCGTAGCTCCAGATCGGTTAAATAAAGAACTTGCTGCCTGTCAATAGATTTGAGATTTGAGATTTGAGATTTGAGATTTGAGATTTGAGAATCGACCCCACGGATGAATCCGGGGGCGAGCACAAGATGATTCGGAGCTTTTGTTCTCCCTCCACGGATGAATCCGGGGGCCCCGGATCTAATTACTTTCGTCATCGGAAAAATTCGCAGAGACCGAGAAATCGAGTTGCAAATATTCCTTTAGCTAGGTACAAAAATTCACCAACCTTAGTGTATCGAGCTTATTGCCGTGACAGTAGCGGCGGTGGTTTTAGCAAGACCGATCGCGCTTAACAGAAAGCAATATCATAACTAACAAAAATTCGAGCAAGTCGCATCGTGCCCTAATCCTCTAGAAAGACTATTCGACTGCGAGGCTCTGACTAATTTACCTACCTGGAGGGATGCCATAAATTGCTGAACTATAGAAATTAATAATAGGAGAAATATTTATACCAACATCCGCCCACAAAAACCCGATCTTGCTTGTCCTACAACCAAAAATAGGTGAGCGATATGCCTCCGGCACGCTACGCGATCGCAACGGATTTAGTATGATGCACTTGCAATACCCAACTCACTCTAAATTATTGTAGAAAAATATGACCGATCGCAACTCACCACCTGATAGCATTAAACAATCAGTCCGACGCGCAACCTCTGACTCTCGGTTCGAGCGGCTGGCAAGACTGGGATATGCCGCCAAAGGCTTTGTTTACTTTATTATCGGTTTTCTAGCCGCCCAAGCAGCTTTTGGGACTGGCGGTAGAACCACAGATAGCAGCGGTGCCTTAACCGCAATTGTCACCCAACCCTTCGGAAAATTCCTGCTGTTTCTTGTGACAATTGGCATTATTGGGTACGTCCTTTTGCAAATTGCTCAAACGATTCTCGACCCGGAACACGCTGGTGAAAAAATGGATGCCAAGCGAATTGTCCAGCGCGTTGGCTATGGTTTTAGTGCGTTAACTTATTCAGGTTTGGCGCTGACGGCTGTCAAATTAATTATCGGTTCTGGTGGTAACAGCGGCAATGCAACTGAAGATTGGACGGCCCAATTGTTAGCACAACCTTTTGGACGGTGGTTGGTAGGATTGGCAGGGGTAATTGTTATTGGTGTCGGTTTTTATTATCTCTACCAATCTTATAAAGCTAAGTTCCGCCGCCATTTAAAACTCAGTCAAATGAGTCAGGCAGAGCAAACTTGGGCGGTGCGGTTGGGTCGATTTGGTATTGCTGCCCGCAGTATTGTTTTGGTGATTATCGGTATTTTCTTAATTCAAGCTGCCAAACTATCGGATGCCAGTCAAGCTAAAGGATTTGGTGAAGCGCTAGCAATCTTGGCACAACAACCTTTTGGTCCTTGGCTGTTGGGAATTGTCGCTTTAGGTTTGATTGCTTATGGCATATACTCCGCGATCGTCGAAGCTCGTTACCGGCAGATTGTGCGTTGAAAAACTGGTGAATTTTCCAGTTAAACTATATTAAATCCCCACTAAGATTTGTTGGTAGTGCGGAGTTTAATCCGGCGGTTGGAGCGGATCAAACTCCGCACTACCAACCGTTTTTTATTATGGTAATCAATCGGACAGGATTTGATATCATGTGCGATCGATTAGACCTCTTGCAAAAATAATTAGGACGGGCTCTCCGGCCCATCCCACAAGAAAAAATAACTCTTGTGGGACGGGCATCCTGCCCGTCCCATCAATTGATGAAAGGATTTTTGCAAGAGGTCTATTAACCATAATATCCCGGTCGGGGCGGGTTTTTGAGATTGTCAATTCTTGGCAGGTATTGTTGGTGAACCCGCCCCTACGACAATCGCGGTCGATTGACCGGATACGATCTGATCTGATATCACCAGCCCCCAACCCCAAATAAAAATCGGGGCAATTCCAGACAATCCCAGAATCACCCCAATTACCGATTTCAAACTTTAGATTAAATCCAAAATCCAAAATCCAAAATCCAAAATTGATTAGGCAATAGTTGCCATTTTCACATCGCTGTTGGCTAGCAAATTTTGCAATTCGTCGGAATCGACAGTTTCCTTTTCCACTAGCATATCTGCCAAAGCATTAAGGACGTGGCGGTTGCCGACGAGTACATCTTTGGCGCGCCGGTAAGCTTGCTCTACCAACAAACGCACTTCATCGTCGATCGTCGCTGCGGTTTCTTCGGAGAAATCGCGTTCGGCCATGATATCGCGACCCATGAACATATTGCCTTGTTGGCGACCCAAAGCTACAGGGCCTAGCCGATCGCTCATGCCGAAGCGAGTCACCATTTGCCGCGCTACTTTTGCTACTTGCTGCAAGTCATTGGAAGCGCCAGTCGTGACTTCTTCCTCGCCGAAGACAATCTCTTCAGCAATGCGGCCGCCCAAAGCTACCGCCATTTGATTTTGCAGGTAAGAGCGAGAATACAAGCCAGAATCCATCCGATCTTCGCTCGGTGTGAACCAAGTCAAACCGCCAGCGCGGCCGCGGGGGATAATGCTAATTTTCTGCACCGGGTCGTAGTCGGGCATCAAGGCGCCGACTAAAGCGTGACCTGCTTCGTGGTAAGCTACCAAAGTTTTGCGCTTTTCGCTCATCACGCGGTCTTTCTTTTCCGGGCCGGCGAGCACGCGGTCGATCGCATCGTTGACTTCATCCATCGAAACTTCGGTCAAGTTGCGGCGGGCTGCCAAAATTGCTGCTTCGTTGAGCAAGTTTGCCAAATCGGCACCTGTGAAACCCGGTGTCCGGCGGGCAATTTTTTCCAAGTCCACGTCTTTTGACAAAGTTTTGCCGCGGGCGTGAACGTTGAGAATTTCTAGGCGGCCGGAGAAGTCGGGGCGATCGACCACAACTTGGCGATCGAAGCGACCCGGACGCAGCAGCGCGGCATCGAGCACGTCGGGGCGGTTTGTGGCCGCAATCAAAATGATGCCAGTATTGCCCTCAAAGCCGTCCATTTCTGTCAGCAACTGGTTCAGGGTTTGTTCCCGTTCGTCGTTACCGCCGCCCAAACCTGCTCCCCGCTGGCGGCCTACCGCGTCAATTTCATCGATAAATACGATGCAAGGAGCGTTAGATTTAGCTTGTTCAAACAAGTCGCGGACGCGGGAAGCACCGACACCCACGAACATTTCTACAAATTCTGAACCAGAAATCGAGAAGAAAGGAACGCCTGCTTCTCCAGCAACTGCTTTGGCGAGCAGGGTTTTGCCAGTTCCGGGAGGGCCGACCAGCAGCACGCCTTTGGGGATTTTTGCTCCGACTGCGGTGAAGCGGTCTGCATTTTTCAGGAAGTCCACGACTTCTGCGAGCTCTAGCTTGGCTTGTTCGATGCCGGCCACGTCGCCGAAAGTCACCTGAGTTTGGGGCTCCATTTGGACTCTAGCTTTGGATTTGCCGAAGTTCATCGCTTGGTTGCCGGGCCCGTTTTGGGCGCGACGCACCAGGAAAAACAGTCCCACCAAGAGCAGGATCGGGAAAAACAGGCTGCTGAGGGCTTTTACCCAGAAGCCTTCGTCGCTTTGGGGCAGAACGGAAATATCTACGTTATTTTTGGTCAGGATGTTGATCAGTTCTGGGTCGTTCGGCAGGTTGACGATCACTTTGTTGCCGTCTTGGGCTGTGACGAGGGCTTTGCTGCGATCGGAACTGATATTTATTTTGTCTACTCTCTTGCCTTCGACTTCCTGAATGAATTGGCTGTACTTCCAAACTTCCCTACTTGGGGGCTGTTTGTCAAAAAATGCCGTTGCTAAGGCAATGACTACAATAGCCAGCAGTGCGTACAGTCCAGCGTTTCTCCACCGTTTATTCACCGAGGTCGATCCTCCTAATTTTTAGTCCCTGCGATCTGGGAATTTTTATTTATGTTCATCAATCTTAACGTAATTATAACTTGTTTTTGTGTGGTGAGGAATCCGGGCTATGCTGCGACGGTCTGAGGTGAGGTTGTGGAAACCGAACGTTGCTTCACCTCGTCAGGAGATTTGGGTGCTGTCCTGACGAGTTATATATAGCATGAATATAAAATTGTCAAGCCTTTAGTCTAACTAATCTTTAGGGGGCTGACTCCTGATAAGATATCCGATCGAGACAGTCAATTGAATAATTTTGTAAATTTAGATAATCAAAATGAAGTGCAATATTTGTGATTCTCCAACAAACAGCTTGGCTGTCGCTAGGGTACTAAAAAAATATAACGTCGAGTATTTTCAATGCTCAAATTGCGGCTTTGTTCAAACTGAGGAACCGTACTGGCTTGAGGAGGCTTATTCAGAAGCCATCGCTAGCAGTGACGTGGGAATGTTATCCAGAAGCACTATGTTCTCAACCGCAGCCAATAATATTATTTTTAATTTGTTCGATCGCAGCGCTAAATTTTTAGATTACGGGGGTGGCTACGGTGTATTTGTGCGGATGATGAGAGATTTAGGATTTGATTTTTACTGGTACGACAAATATTGCAAAAATATATTTTCACAAGGATTTGAGGCAGAGAAAAACAGCAGATCCCTCTACGAATTATTGACAGCATTTGAAGTATTTGAGCATTTTGTGAAGCCACAGCAGGAGATCGAGAAACTCTTCCAATTTTCCCGCAATATTTTATTCAGTACCAAACTGCTGCCAGCCAACAATCCCAAGCCCAGCGAATGGTGGTACTATGCCCTAGATGAAGGTCAGCACATTTCTATTTATACCACCAAGGCACTCTCGATAATTGCCAAAAAATTCAATCTGAATTTTTACTCTAACGGAGATTCTTTGCATTTGTTTTCCGAAAAGAAAATTCCGCATCAACTTTTTCAAAGTTTATCATATTACAAAGAGCCGGAATTGAAACAACCCTCATTACTCCAACAGGATTACGAGGCAGCTCTGAGAAAAATAACCGACAGAGAGAACCGCAAATCAATGAGAAGTCCAGCAGCCCTACCTCCTAAAAAAATTAGAAAAATTGTGATTGACGGCGTATTTTATCAGCTCAACAGCACCGGCATTGGTCGGGTCTGGAAATCGCTGCTAGAAAACTGGGCAGAAAATGGTTTTGCCAAACAAATTATAGTTCTTGACAGAGCGGGAACCGCCCCCAAAATTCCCGGCATTCAGTACCGGAATGTAGCCCGCTACGACTACAGCAAAACGGATGCAGACCGCCAAATGCTACAGCAAATCTGCGATGAAGAACAAGCCGATTTATTTATTTCCACTTATTATACAACGCCTTTGTCAACGCGATCGGTATTCATGGCCTACGACATGATTCCAGAGTTGATGGGGCAAAATATTGCTTATTCGGAGTGGAGAGAAAAGCATTGCGGTATCCGCCACGCCTCTGGTTACATTGCCATTTCCGAAAATACAGCACGCGATTTAGTAAAGGTTTTTCCGCATATTTCTGAAACTTCTGTCGCTGTAGCGCACTGCGGCATTGATGCCAATTTCTTGCCAGCCGATCGAGAAGAAATTGCAGGTTTTAAGTCAAAGTACAGCATTACCAAGCCCTATTTTCTTTTGGTAGGCGAAAGGGTAGGCTGGCATGGTTACAAGAATGGGATATTATTCTTCAAAGCTTTTTCTCAACTTGCCAACAAGTTTGACTTTGATATAGTCTGTTCCGGTGGTAAACCTGTATTAGAACCCGAGCTAAAATTGTACAGTTCTGGGAGTACAGTCCACACGCTGCAACTAAGCGACAGCGAATTGAGAGCTGCTTATTCTGGGGCTGCGGTATTAGTTTATCCGTCGAAATATGAAGGGTTTGGTTTGCCAGTCATCGAAGCAATGGCTTGCGGTTGTCCAGTCATTACCTGTCCAAACGGTTCGATTCCAGAAGTAGCAGGAAAAGCAGCGGTTTATGTAAACGGGGATGATGTTATTGGGCTTGTCAATGCTTTGCTGGAAATACAGAAGCCCGGTGTCCGCAACTCATTAATTGCGGCGGGGCTAGAGCAAGCTAAGAAGTTTTCCTGGTCGAAAATGGCTGCAATTGTTAGCTCAGTTTTGGTTCAAGTAGCTGAGGGTGTGCAATCGGATAATGTTTCCGTTCAACGGCCAACTGATGCAGGCTTGCAGGGGGAATTCGGGAATGGTGAAAACTCGCAGCCTGTCCCGTCGGCTTTTAAAGTATCGGCGATCGTCTCTACTTACAATTCCGAAAAATTTATCCGCGGCTGCTTGCAGGACTTGGTAGAGCAAACGCTGTACAAACAAGGCCAACTCGAAATCCTAGTAATTGACAGCGGTTCCCAACAAAACGAACAGTCTATTGTGCGGGAATTTCAAGCAAAATATCCCAACATTGTGTACGATCGCACTTCTGAGCGCGAGACCTTATATGCAGCTTGGAACCGAGGCATTAAGATGTCGCGCGGAGCTTACATGACTAATGCTAACACCGATGACAGACACCGCCCCGACGCCCTAGAAATCATGGCGAAATACCTGGACGAAAACCCGACAATAAGTCTGGTTTATGCCGACCAATTAATCACCAGCGCAGCTAATGATACTTTTGCAACAACCCAAGCCGAAAAGCGCTGGAATTGGCCTGCATTTGACTACAGCGAACTCGAACGGCGCTGCATTATTGGGCCGCAGCCAATGTGGAAAAAATCGCTGCACCAAAAACACGGCTATTTCCGAGCAGAATTTACGGCGGCTGGCGATTACGAATTTTGGCTGCGGATTGGCAAAAATGAAAATATTGTACACCTGCCAGAAATTCTGGGTTTGTACTGCGAAAATAAACAAGGTTTGGAATATTCATCGCCAACATCCCAGCAAGAAACTCGGCAAATATGGGATGAATACGGCATCATCCGCCGAGGTGTAAAACCAGCCGCTACAGTCCCTGTTTCGATCTCTCCCTCACAGCTAAATGCCATGCCCTACCGTACGCCCGCAGAAATACTCGTCAGCGTCATTATTCCCTGCTACAACCACGCAACTTTACTCAGAGAAGCTGTGGAAAGCGTTGTCAGCCAGACTTATCAAAACTGGGAATGTATCATTGTCAATGACGGCAGTTCCGATGATACTAGCAACTTCGCAAATTATTTAATTCAACTGTATCCTCAAAAGTCGCTTCGCCTCATAGATAAACCCAACACGGGACCCGCTGATTCCAGAAATGTTGGCGTTCAGCAGTCGTCAGGAAAGTTTATTTTATTCCTAGATGCTGATGATAAACTTCATCCGAAATTTATAGAGGAGTGCGCGGAAATTTTATTAACAAAACCGCAGGTTGGTTTTGTCTATACAGATGTGCAGCACTTCGGCGCCAACTGCGATTTAGTTATCCACGGTGACTTTGATGCCAATCGGTTTTTGAGAGAGAATCAAGCTCCCGCTACTTCCTTATTTAGAAGGGAAATTTACGAGCAAGTAGGCGGGTTAAAAAAAGTGATGAAGCTGGGATGCGAAGACTGGGAATTTTGGATTTCTGCCTATGAAAAAGGCTGGTCAGGCGATCGATTGCCTAAGCCTTATCTCTATTACAGGCAGCACGGTGACGGCTCTAGCAGAACCCAAAAAATGGCGGGCGATCGCGCAAAATTAGACTTGATGAGAGCCACAATTATTCACCTGCATTCTCAACTTTACAGACCCGAAGAAGTGCGTTGGTCAGAACAAATTTTGCAGCAACACGGCCAGTTAATAGCTGACGAATTAGTTCAATTTAACAAACCCGAACAATTTTTAACTTCGCTGTCTCAATCCTTGGGAGAGTATCAAAAAGACCAAGCTAACCAAGTAAGCCTCGCGAACATCCGCCAATCCCGCCAGCAACTGGCAAATTATTGGCTGAATCTGCCCGCAGAACAACTGGAAAATGCCTATGCCGGCGACGCAGGTAAGGCACATCAAATGCTGCTCAACAGCATTATCAAATATGAAGGATTGACAGATGCCGAAAAGACTTCGATCGATCGACTAACAGCACATCTCTCCCAGGGAATTAAAACTCCCAAAGATATTAACTATCTACTAGCAGCCGCTCTCTACCGTCGTGCTGACCAGTTGCTGCTGAACTATCAAAATGCAGCGATACCTAATTGGTTTGTCACCGACTATCTCAAATTCATGTTTGCCGCGCCTACTCTCTTTCAAGAAATAGGAGAAGCTGACAATTATTGCCGATACGTGCAGGGATGGGTGAGTTATTTGCATAGCAATATATTCAAGAACCCAAACTCGCAAGTGTGGCAAGACATCGCCTGGTTTTTTACCCAAGCCGCTAACTTTATTCCTCTGTACTTCAATAGTGAAAATCTCAAGGATATCTACACGAAGCGGGCAGATATTATTGAATATGCCCTGAAAAATCGCGCTGCTGCGATTGATTGCATTTTTCCGGCTCGACCTGCAAACAGGCAGAAAATTCGCCTCGGTGTCCTGACTAAACATTTTGGGGCGATGACGGAAACTTTCGCCACTTTACCCGCTTTTGAATATCTGAACCGAGAGCAGTTTGAGATTATTTTGTACGCTATTAATCTCGACGGTAACAAACTCGAACAGTATTGTCAGAGTCGCGCTGACAGACTGGTTAAACTGTCGAATGACTTGCCAAGTCAAGTTCAGACTATCCGCGCTGACGACTTAGATATTCTGCTGATTGCTACGAATATTACTGCTGTAACTCATCCGATTAGTTTGCTAGCGCTGCATCGATTGGCGCGGGTACAAACTACCTGTTTTAATTCTCCTGTTACGACAGGAATGCGACACATTGACTATTACATTGCTGGCAAGTTGATGGAACCTGGACTTGATGGACAGCGGCATTATCGCGAGCAATTAGCAACTATTGACGGGCCAGGCTGCTGTTTTAGCTATACTCTCGAACCTTATACTCCTAACATTCAACTCAACAGAAATAGCCTCGGTATTTCCGAGGAATCGGTGGTGTTTGTTTCGAGTGCAAATTTGTACAAACTACTGCCGGAGTTAAGGGAAACATGGGCAAAGATTATGGCTGCTGTTCCTAATTCTGTGCTATTTTTAATGCCTTTCGGCCCTAGTTGGACTAATCATTATCCTGGAGGGGCTTTTGTGAATAATCTGAAAGCTGTTTTTGCTAAGTATGGGATTGACAGTCAGCGGTTGCGGGTGTGGAAGAGTTTTCCTAACCGTGCGGATGTTAAAGAAGTTTTGAAGTTGGGGGATGTTTATTTGGATTCCTATCCTTATGCGGGGACGACTTCTCTTGTAGATCCGCTAGAGGTGGGACTTCCCACGGTGGTTAGGGATGGTGATACTTTGCGATCGCGCATGGGGGCTGCGGTGGTACGATCGCTCTCTATGCCCGATTTAATTGCCAATAGCGAAGCATCTTACATTCAGCTAGCAGTTACTCTCGCTACTAATCCCCAACTGCGGCAGCGTTATCGGCAAGAAATTCAGCAAAAAATGCAGGGGAATCCCGCTTGTTTTGATAGTGTTGCATATTCTGGGGCGATCGGCAAATTATTCCAAGAACTCTTTGGCAAATGGCAAACCAGCCACCTGGAAGCATCCCGAAACTTACAGGATAGCATTCCCAAGCAGGCAGATTTGGGCGAGATCCTCTCGAATAACGTGCAGCTTTACCAGAGAAATTCATCAAACATCTCAGCAATATCCGAACTGCGTCAAATCCGCCAACAAATCGCTGATTATTGGCTGAATGTTCCCGCTGAAAACCTCGAAACCGCTTACAAAAGCGACCCCGGTAAAAGCTATCAAATTCTGCTCGCCAGCGGTTTTCAACATCAACCCATGATGGAAAGCGAAGAAATATTTTTGCAGCAATTAACGCAGATTAGCAAAGGATTAGTGCATCCCAAAGCTGTCAACGCTTTGCTCGCGGCGATGCTTTATTTTTCACCGGGAACTATGCGAATTCCCGACGCTCGCAACCGCTTGCCACACTGGTTAATTGGCGATTACGAACAAGTTTTTGAGAGTGAAGCCGCCGTCAATTCTGAGTCAAGTTCTGACTTGCTAGCTCAATACATTCAATCCCCGCAATTTGCGAATCAACTGTTAGGGTGCGTCAATCTTTACCGCATCGATCCGTCTGACGAATCGGTAGTTTTGGAACTCCGCCAAATCCGAAAGCAACTGGCTGATTTTTGGCTGACTGTTCCTTCAGAAAAACTCGAAACTTTTTACCGAGGAGAAGTTCGCAAGGGATATCAAGCAATTCTTAGCTGCGGCTTGCAAGCAGAATTAATGACTGAAGCCGAACAAAAGTTTTTGCAGCAATTGACCGAAATTAGCAAAGGGTTGGTGCATCCTCAAGCTATTAATGCTCTGCTGGGGGCTATGTTGTATTTTGTGCCTGGAAAAATGCGGGTTCCAGACGCTCGCACCCGCTTGCCGCAGTGGTTGATTGATGATTACGAAAATGTGTTTGAGAGCGCATTTACGACAACACAACAAACAGTTGTCAAACAAGATTATCTGCCGCAGTTTCTCAATCAATTAACTGCTGCCGTCAATCTCTATGAAATCGACCCGACGGCTGAATTGGTAATAGCAGATTTGCGGCAAATTCGCAAGCAAATTGCCGATTTGTGGCTGAGCGTTTCCGGCGAACAAGTAGAAGTTTTGTACCGGAGCGATTTTGGTAAGGGTTACAAAGCAATTCTGGGCAGCGGGTTTATTAACGAGCCGCTGAATGAGAGGGAGCGCGAGTTTTTTAACTCGTTGGTTGTTGAGTTGAGTAAAGGGTTTGGAACGCCTAAAGCTGTGAATAATTTGTTGGTGGCGATGCTGTACTGTCGCCCTGGACAGTTGCGGGTTCAGGATGCGAATACTTGTTTGCCTCCGTGGTTGTTGGCGGATTACGAGCAGTTGGTTGGGAGTGCGATCGAGCTTGCTGTGAAGTAAACGGATATAACGTAGGGTGGGCCGCAGCTCACCCAGCCCTGTCTGGCGCGATCGATTAGTTAGGCATTTGGAACTTGATTTTGAACGGCAAAATAATCCCTCTTTTGTCACTTCGGGGGCAGGGTAAACGCATCTAAGTTAATTTGAAAAAGACGTGGATTTGTGCATTACTAAATAACTAAAAAAACTTTCTTAAAATTCTTAGCTTTAACCCTACTTAAGCAGATTAAATCAGAACTTTAAGAACGTATAAGGAAATTTTAGACCTCTTGCAAAAATCATTTTAATCAAATTCTGGAACGGGCTCTCCGGCCCATTCCACAAGAAAAAATAACTCTTGTGGGATGGGCCGGAGAGCCCGTCCTAATTATTTTTGCAAGAGGTCTATTGATGGTTGATAAAACCCGCCCATACACTTAACTCGTGACTAATGACTGCTGACTAATAACTAATTTAAAAACGTTGCTTTGTACCGAGTACAAATTTGATGTCGCCGGAGTCGCTAACACCCATATCTAAGCGAATTAATCCAACGGACGATCGCACCCTCACACCCAACCCAACACCCACTCCAGTCCCCGGTTTATCCCTCACTACCGCCGGTTTCCCCAACACGCTGTCTCCCGTTCCCAAATCCGACGCAAAATCAACAAATATTACGCCGCCAACATCCCGGCCGACAGGAAACCGATATTCGCCGGAAGCCAAGAAATAACTCCGGCCGCTGCCAATGTCCCCCCTATCGTAACCCCGCACAGAATTGCGGCCGCCGAGGCGAAAAGCTTCCGTTGGGGGCAAATCCCCGATTACCGTCCCCGCTTGCAAGTTAAAAGCCAGCATTTCGGGCAAGGCTTCGGACTCGCTGATGCCGAGCAAAGTTACTGGTACATACTGTATATAATTTGCCAACAGCCTGTTACTCACAATGTTGCCTCGCCCCAGAGGTATCGACTGCTCGGTGCTGAGGCCAAGAATCGAGCCGCTGGTAGGGTTGAAGGGATTGTTTCGCCGATCGAGCATCGCGCCAAAAGAAACAGTGTATAATTCGTCAACGCCCGTACCGCTGAATGTGAGAGGATTGCCGAGTTCGTCGCGGCGGGCGATATTTAAATTGCGATCGCGCGTACTGATGTTTGTATAATTCAGTCCCAAAGTCGATTGCCAATCTCCCAAAGGTCTGGTAAACCTGAGATTTCCGCCCATCCGAATTTCCCGTACCCGGTCCCCGTTGGGCAAATCAATATCTTTGTTGAAAATTTCCGATACTCTGCGATCGCCAAAAGCTCTCACACTGTATCCCAAACGGTCTTCGGCGGCAACGTAAGGGCTGACAAACTGGACATCGTACTGGATACCTCGGAGGCTGGGCTGAAGTTCCACCGACAGTCGCTGCGGTACCCGGCCGAAAGTTCGATCGGTATACGAAAGAGGAACAGCAACGCCAAGATCGTCGCTAAGACTGGCACTCACGCCAAAAGAGCGGGCCGATCGCTCTTGAACGTTGTAAATTACATTAATATCCGTGCCAACTTCTTCAGTAGAAACCGTAACTTTCTCAAACAATCCCAATTGCTGCAACTGCTGCAAATCCGATCGTACAACTTCAGGGCTGTAATTATCCCCCGCCTTGAGTTTGAGTTCGCCCCGGATAAAATCTTCCGAAATTCTGCCCTGAATCGGATTCCCTTTTTTATCAACTGCTTCGCCTCTGGAATTGACAAAGCGAATTTTCACCTCAGCAACGTAAATGCCCGATTCATAGCCCGCTTGACTGATTTGTAGAGTACCGCCTAGCTGTCGGGCGTTGCTGTTTACTGCTTCGGGGATTTCAGCTTTTGCTGCGATCGTCGCCGGAGTTTTTAACAGAGATGTAAAATCTTTATTGTGGCTGGACTTGAGAGAGGGCGATTCTCTAGAGGATAGCTGCGCCGCGCGTACTTCTCCCGAAACTGCGATCTCATCGGATGCCGGCAAATTCTGCACAGTTGGGTTCACCTCATCCGATTGATGACAATTTAAGACTGAAACCGATAATAAATCTCGCTTGTAGTCGAGTCCAGATCCCCCTAAATCCCCCTTAAGAAGGGGGACTTTGAGAAGATTTCTTGTCCCCCCCTTATTAAGGGGGGTTAGGGGGGATCTAGACTTCGATACAAACAAGAGAGACGGTGGGTTTGACGTTAATTTGTCACCCATGACCTCATCCTCCTCCCTCTGTGCCCTCTGCGCCTCTGCGGTTCCCTCTCTAAACTCCGCCTCAGTCAGTGCGAGTGTCCGATCGATCGCCCGCGCCGCCAATTCACCGCCAGCCACCTGCGCCAAAGTCAAAAAAGCAATAATCGGAATTCGCATAAACATAAAATTAAAGAACCCAACGCATATTACCCAAAACCTGGCAGAAGTGCCTATTCCCCGAAAGGAAACCCGGTATTTTTGAAGATACCGGGTTTCTGGATGCTGAAATTGGGGAAAGTTCGATCGACAGCGGGCGATCGTAAATTGGGAAAACCGAAAATTTGTTTAAAGAGTTTGACGAGAAAATCGTTTCTCAAAATGAGCCTGAGTCTGCTGCAACAGTTGTTCGCGACTGTCCTTAGCGTTGGTAATGGTAGGAAGCAAGTTGCGAGCTTGTAAAGTCATGTGAAGCTGTAGGTGTGCTACGTACTCACTGACATCTTCGCGAATAGAGCAAGCCGGGTACTGTTTTAAAGTAGAGTTCAAAGTGTTCTCCTGCTTTGACTTTGCAGTATTTTCAAATAATAATAGAGAATATCACAGTCTATTTCTAATTGTGTACTCCGTAATGAAGTTTAACCTTTGGACTGCGGTTGTGTTACAATTGTTTACAAATGTTTTTTCGATCGGGAGCCGATCGCCCATGCAGTCTCAAGCAGAAGTAGGACACCAGCACACATTAAATACATTTGTCAATAGCAGCAGCCAAACAGTCGCCTACCTCGACATCGGGCGCGGCCGACCCTTATTGATGCTGCACGGTTTCTTCGGAGAAAAGAATTGCTGGCTGCCATTAATGGAGTTATTGCAATCTCAGTTTCGGTGCATCAGTTTAGATATGTTGGGTTTTGGAGAATCCAGCAAACCACAAATCCGCTACGACGTAGCTGTAGAAGTTGCCTTTGTGCGGCAACTTGTAGAACAACTAAATATCGAACCCTGCTGCATAATCGGACATTCTTTTGGCGGTTGGGTAGCCTCTGCATATGCCCTAAAATATCCTAATTATGTCAGCAGTTTAGTGTTAGCAGCACCTGCGGGAATTCGGGACGACAGTTTTTGCGGTCAATACGATGCTCTGCGACCGCTGCTGTGGGAAACCCCAGCCGTTGATTGGGCATTGCAGTTGGCAAAACCTTTTGCTAGTTTAGCCGGAAAAAGCGAGAAATTGCAGCAAATTTCCGGGTGGCGCAGGGAGTTAATGTCTCAACCAGTCGCAAGGTCATTTTTAATGAGCCGGATGCGGCCCGAAGACGCAGTTGATACAGTAGAAAAAGAAATTAACAAATTGCAAATTCCTACCTTAGTCATCGCCGCAGATAGCGACGAAACAATTCCTCTATGGCACTGTCAAACCTACGCCAACGAGATACCGGGGGCAGAGTTAGCAATTATTCCCAATGCCACTCACGGGTTGCCGCAAACTCAAGCTCAAATCATGGCGAAGTTGATTGGTCAATTTTTGGATAATTAAGAAAAACTGTACAAAAAGCCGAATCTGAAAAACTGTGATACTGCAACCGCGCCCGACGGTTAGGACGTTCTTAAGAGCCCTTTCCCCATGCAGTCGATTGCAACTTCTGCCTCTGGTAGATAACTAAAGCCTTCTTCCTCACATCAGTTACATTTGTTAAGTCGTTAAATAATCCGTTGCCGAACTTCCTTCTTCCTTTAACATCTGCTATAAGTCACCTATGGAAAATAATTGTGTTTTAGTATACTACTTTAATGGGAAATACAGAATATATTGCTTGCTGTCTTGTACAAATATTTTTATTGCGCTAAAATATTGTGTCAGCACGAGCTACAGACATTTAGTCGAGTCGGGGGTATTACAAATGGCGGCACTGAGCAACTACTTTAATCTGGAGGAAATTAGGACAGCCAGAAAAGTTAGTGCTGCGGTAATTAATATCAGCGGCCGCCAGCGAATGCTTTCCCAACGAACCGCTTTTTTTTGCATGAGGTTAGTTTGCTCTCAGAATGCGGAAGAAAGAGCAAAACTGCGGGAAAATTTGCTAGAGGCGATCGATCTTATGGAAAAATCGCACCGCGACTTAATTAATACTGACAGCAGCACCGACTTATTTACTCCCCCTTCAGCCACCGTCAAGGCCATGTATTTTGATGCGCCACTGTATTTAGACAAACAAGTGCGCGAATATATCGATCGAATTAAAGCATTGGTGCAAGTTCCCGATGCCGAACTCAGTCTGGAAAATCCCCATCTGCTGTACATTGTCGAAGCTGCCGACGGCGAATTGCTAGAAGCATTCGATGCCGTTGTGACTCAATACCAGCAAGAAAGCGAAATCGAACAATTTGAAATCGACCTCAAACAGGTTGAACTGTATCAAGAAAACTGTGCTGCTACCGCCAAAGCAGAAGCTCAAGCCGCCGAGCTCGATCGCGCACTTTGCGAACTCAAACAAACTCAAGCTCAACTCCTCCACAGCGAAAAAATGTCTTCGCTGGGAGCGCTAATGGCTAGTATCGTCCACGAAATTAATAACCCAGTTAGTTTTATTTACGGCAACTTGATCCATGCGGAAATTTATACTCAAGATTTGCTACACCTGCTGCGTCTCTATCGAGAATACTGTCCCAATCCCTGTCCCGAAATTCAAGATCAAATTAAAGATATGGAGCTTGATTTTCTAGTTGAAGACTTGCCTAATGTTATGTCTTCCATGCAAATTGGTTCCGATCGCATTCGCGAAATTGTCAAATCTATGGGCAATTTTTCGCGAACCGATAACAGTAAAATGACACTGTGCGATTTGCACGACAGCATTGACAGCACCGTATTAATTTTGCGAAACCGTCTCAATTCTCAAACAAACCGTCCCAACATTCAATTAATTAAAAATTATGGAAAATTACCTGCTGTAGAGTGTTATGCCGGACAGATAAATCAAGTATTTATGAATCTAATTAGCAACGCGATCGATGCTTTGGACGAGGCAGCACAAAATCAGCCCAATGCGGCGCTAAAAATTTCGATATGCACAGAATTAGCTGGGCCCGATCGCGTGAGAGTGCGGATTGCTGACACGGGAACGGGAATGACAGCACAGATAAAAGAACGAATGTTCGAGCAGTTTTTCACCACCAAGGAAATCGGTAAAGGTACAGGTTTAGGATTGTCTATTGTCTACAAAATCTTAGTAGAAAATCATCAAGGAACGCTCAGGTGCGAGTCTGAACCTTCCCAGGGAACCGAGTTTATTATTGAACTGCCGGTGCAACAAACTTAAGCAATTTACAAACATCTAATTTATACAGCCTATTCCAGGTTTATGAAGTGTAGGAACAAAGGCTTTCGCCGTGTCTAACCGGGGATCGAACGATAGGCGGGTGTACTTCACAAGCGTGGAATCTGCTGTATGTGTTAATGGTCGCACGGGCGTACCGCCTGTGTTGATGGTGGTTAAAATTTACACATATCCTAAGCTGTTGCGGCATTTAAATTGTATGTTAAAAAACAATCAAACAATGAGTGGGGAGTAGGGTTGGGCGTCCCGCCCGCCCTGAATATACAATTTAAATGCGCGACAACTTACTCCCATTCTAGCTTCAAAGTTGGCAACAGCTTTTCTAAATTTTTGAGAGATTTCTGTTGCCAGGGAATATCATTTGAACCCAATACCAAAAGTTGGATCGTTTTCTTTTTCCGCACGGTAATGACAAACTTAGACAGCATACTGATACCAGAACTGTTAACAAATTCCAATTTTTTTAGGTTCAAGGTAATAGTAGGCGGTTCGGGATTGGCGACCTCATCTAACAATTCGACTATTGGTGCATACTCTGCTGGGCCGCTCAGGCTGAGTTCGCCTTGGAAACAGATTGTTACCAATTCTCGATCGTACTTAACGCTGTAATCTTCACCTTTGATTTCTTGAATACCCATTATTTTTTGGTTTCCTGACTGAAATATTGCAATTGCACAAAAAGAGTAAATATTGAAATGCTAGAAACTAGACAATAAGTTGAGCCACCGTCGTCACCAGGATGGTATCAAGACTGTCTGGTATTGTCTCAAATCTCCAACCTATCTTGGCTGAATAGTCATTAACAATCGTCAGTAATCCCAATCCCGACGTTTCACTGTCTGTTTCAGCATTTTTTTCAACCTGCTGCAAATAAAGTTCATTGGGGTCGTCGCAAGATAGTAGTTCTTTAATGAATGCCTGCAACTTATTGACTGATTCTGAATTGGCACAGTTGGTAACAAAAATTACTGCTATCACCTCAACATCTTCAAGAAAGTGTATACCAAACTTGACCTTATAAATATAATTATCGTCGGTGAATTTGATAGCATTTTCTAACAGTTCGTTGGCGATGTAACTCACGGCTCCCTTGCTTTGTTTAATCCGTTGTTCGCTGCTAGCATCCTCCTCATCCACCGGTAAAAAACTAGACAAATAATCGGCTACAAAATGAGCGGAAAGCCTGTTGTTGCGCCAGCGCTGCTTGATGGGACGAGAACTGGGCGTAAATGTAAGTTCTAGGGAGTCGTGTTCGGGAGGAAATTCTTCGATGAAATCTCCAAAGATTTGTGTCATTGTTTTTAAGCTTCCAGATGTCATTATTTTTTTCCCTCCCATTGATGTGTTTATCTCACTTCTGGGTAAATTTCCACACGCCATTCCAATTAGCGCTAATACTATTTTCTAACAGCAGTTGGATGCGTTTTCGGTAAAGTTTGCTGGTTGGTCGTGGGGATTTAGCGCCACTATTTGTTCAAAACAAACTTGGGCATCAGCCAAATTTCCCTATTTCCCTGACAATATTGTTCTACTCCCTCCTCAAAAATAGACCAAGTTTGAATTTTGAGCGATCGCACTGGTTCTGCTTCAACATCTAACACCTCACAAACTGTAATGGCTTCTTGTCTACCTTTGACAATTGCACGATCCAAAAAACGGATATGATACTTTTCTGGTTGACTCAAACGTTGTAGCACATCTCCAGACATTAATAAAGATACGCCCTAAGCTGTTCTGCATTTAAATTGTATGTGAAAAAACAATCAAACTCTTGTGGGGTGGGCGTCTCGCCCGCCCTGAATATACAATTTAAATGCGCGACAGCTTAATACTTAGTCAAACCTTCCAGACGAGCGGTGAGATTGACACGATCTGACAGCGCATCGGCTTGCATCCGATTCGCGTCTCCAATAATCCCACCATTGTATCACCGACATGGATACCAATGCCCGTATTCAGCAGTATGTACCCATTTATTTTACGGCTTTGATTGTATTTTTGCAACTGTTTCACCTTAACAATTCCTGCCTGAATAGCATCATAAACGCCGTCGGGAAAAACTGCCATCACTCCATCTCCCATATACTTGACAATAAAACCGTTATGCTTGCGAATTTCGGGACTAATTCGGTAGTGCTTTACTGTTTACCCATCCTTAAGTTTAAGAATTAGTAAGGTAATATCATCAAATACCTGTTCCTCTCCAATAAATTGTCGCAGGTCATGAATTGCCGCTTGCTTGATTTCTTCGGCGCTTTTGTGCCAATTAATAGAAATTACTTTACAAAGCCTTTCGAGTCCGTAGAATTGTTTGCTGGTGTTTCGGGCTTCCGTGATGCCGTCGGTGTACAGAACCACCCCGTCCCCCAACTCTAACTTTACTGCAACATGGTCGATAAAATCGGCAATTTCTTCATCCAAGCCGATCGGAAATCCTAAATCTATCATGTCAATACGTTCAATTTGACCGCCTTTTCTGACTACGAGAGTTTCCTCGTGTTGACCGCTAATAGTAACTTTAGAGTCGGCATAGTTGAGAAGAGCTAGCGTCAAATTTTTGTCCGAGTTCATGCGCTGGACATTTTTATAAATAGTGCGGTTGAGAGTAGTTAAAAAGCGCACTGGATTGGATTCTTGCATTTCCTGAAGAGTGCGGACAGCGGCTTGAGTCATCACCATTAAAATACCGCTTTCTAAGCCATGTCCGGTGACATCGCCAATGCAAATCGTGACAACCCCGTCAGTACAAAGTACGTCGTAGTAATCGCCGCCAACTTCGGAGGCTGGTTCCATAAATCCGGCAATATCTAAATCTTTAATGGCTGCGAGTTCCTCCGGTTTGGGCAGAATCAACTGCTGCATTTGTTTCAGCATATCCAGTTCGGAACTCATGCGGCGGTTTTCCGCTCTCAGCCGCTTGTTGAGATCGGCAATTTGTTTAGTGGCTGTGGCGAGTTCGGAGGTGCGTTCTTTGACTTTATCTTCTAGAGTTTCAAAGGATTCTTTCAGTTGGCTCGCCATGCTGTTGAAGGAGTTAGCTAAGGCCTCAACTTCAAAAATCCTGCTAGAATCAATGTTCTGGTTGAGAGCGCCACCTGCGAGATTTTCTGAAGCTTTAGCAATTTCCAAAATCCGGCGAGCAATCTTGCTAGCGGTGACAAAACCCACTCCAACGGAGGCAATTAGAGCCGCAATACAGAGCAAGATGGTGTTGCGAGTGTTAGCATAAACTTGTGTCATAAAGTCGGCTTCGGGAACCACAACTACAATCAGCCAGTTGAGACCGTACTTGTCAGTTAGGGGAGAAACTTGGAGAAATTGCCGCTGACCGTTGAGCTTAAAATTAAGTTGAGCAGTTTCTTGAATGTCTTCCAAACGGTGGAAGCGATCGAGCAAATAAACTACACTTTGGCGCATCAGCAGGTTGCTGTTGTCCTGTGTTTTGAGTCGCTTTCTGTTTTCGCCTTCTCCCAGGGACAGAGGCTGATTTTTTACCGAACTGGCGATTAAATCGCCGTTCGGCTCAATGATAAATACTTGACCGGAATTACCCACGCTTAAAGTTTGCAGAAAACCGCGAATTTGATCGAGTCCCATCTGGCAAGTCAGCACGCCAATCAGTTTGCCACTGTCATCATAATAGGGTTGACTGGCATTGATTTGCAGCGTACCGTAGCCAAAATTAATGTAAACGTCGCTCCAAGCTGCTTGTTTCTTGTCAACAACAACTTTGTAAAAGGGGCGCGTGCGAACGTCATAATTGGGCTGAGACCTCTCAATTTTGGTCGGGTTTCCATCACTGTCAACGTTGTAGTAGAGCAAGTCGCCACCCCCGGGAATCAGTTGCTGGGCAAGCTGAGGTCGATCGGCTCCCGCCAGCCGATTCACCCAACCAATTCGCAGGTACTGACCTTTTTCGTTAGCAATTCCCGCGTAACCGATCGAATTAAAGCGAAGAACTTGCTTCCAGAGATATGGTCTAGCTCGCTCCAAATCTTCAAAGTCGAACACTCCCAGGGGTAAAGAATCCTGATTGATTTGATTGACTAGCGACGGAGTTTCGAGGTAGTTTTGGACGCGCTCGTAAACTCTGGCACTGATCGATCGCTGCAACTGACTGGCAAGATCGTTTACTGTTTTCTCTCCGTTTCTGTAAGAGAGATAGCCAACCCAGCCCACAGCAGCGACAATTTGCAACACAAACGGAACCACCAGGACGCCGCGGAGACCGACTTTGCCCCTTTTGGGGGCGATCGCGCGTTTTTGAGAAACCATTGTTAAAATTACTCCCAGCGGGCTGTTTGCGTTGCCTCAGCACTCTCAACAAAAGACACAATGCGATCGACCGGAAAATATGCGATCGCGAGTTACTCAGAGCAGTTTTGAATGTATTTAAGAGCAACTGACAATGTTATCCTATCAAAAACTCAACAAACATCACCAAATCTGCGTTCGTCAGCGCTCATCTGCCTGCATCAGCGGCTAAACTTCAAAATTAAATACAAAAAACAATGGAAATTAATCAAGCCCTCCACGCCGCCCTACTCATCTCAAATCTCGAAAAATCCCAACATTTTTACAGCAGCGTATTAGGAATGCAAAAAGTAGACAGAGAATTAAAATTTCCCGGAATCTGGTATCAAGTCGGCAACTTCCAGATACACCTAATTATAGCTGCAACAATTATACCAGATGCCGTAGACTATGATAAATTGGGGCGCAACCGACACCTAGCATTTTCTGTTGCTAACTTAGAAGCAGCCAAACAGCAATTAATCGCTCACAATTGCCAGATACAAATGAGTGCGTCAGGTCGATCGGCTTTATTTACCCAAGATCCAGATGGCAACATAATCGAACTCAGCGAGTAAGAGCAAGACTTAAGTGCCAAATAGTTCGCTAAAAATATCCATAGTTAATCGTTGAGGAGAAGTTTTGTGTTTGCCGTCAAGCGAGCGCTCAAATTGAATAAGCGGGAAGCGACTTTGATGGCAAAACACGCAGGATTTCGGCGGGTAGTGTTTAACATGGGGTTGAGCTTGCGGACTCAAATGTATGGCCAGGGACAATTCACAGACTCAAAGGTACTTAACGAAGTCAAAAAAATTCTCACCAACTACGTCAAGAAACAGCCTGAATTCGCTTGGATGAATCAATTATCTAGTCGAGTTTATCAAAATGCTTTGATTGACTTGAAAGATGCTTTTAGTAGATATCGCTCTGGAAAGGCAGGTCATCCAAAATTTGCTAGTCGCCGAGACGGTCAATCTTTCACAGTCGATTCGTCTAACGGCAAAGTTTTGCTAAACGCTGGCAAAACCATCAAGCTCCCTACCTTGGGAACTTTTCGACTCTACGAAGCCCTAGAATGCGGTTATGTGTCTCAAACTTTTACGATTTCCAAAGAAGGAAGTCGTTGGTTTGTTTCCTTTTGCGTTGATGCCGAACGTTTGTCAGTTAAACAATCTGAAAGCTCTGTAGGAATCGATGTAGGTATTAATTCTTTTGCCACCCTGTCAAACCAACAGGTCTTTGATGCGCCGAAGCCGTTAAAACAAGCGAAAACCAAGCTTGCTACCTTACAGCGCCAAGCATCTAAACAGCTAAAAGGCTCTAAGAATCAGCGCAAAACTTACAATAAAATTAGCCGAATCCATGCAAGAATAGCTCGTATTCGCTTAGACTTCCTTCACAAGCTAACAACTTATTTAGCCCAAACCTTTAAGCTAATTAAGATTGAAAACTTGAACGTTCAAGGAATGATGGCGAATCACAAGTTAGCCGGGGCAATATCGGATCTAGGGTTTTACGAATTAAAACGCCAACTTGATTATAAGTGCAAAATGTATGGGGCAAATTTAGTGTTGGTAGACCAATGGTTCCCCAGCACTAAAACTTGTTCTAATTGTGGCACTAAAAAAGATATGCCACTAAGCATTCGGACTTTTGACTGTCCTGCTTGTGGCACATCTTTAGAGCGTGATTTCAACGCCAGCATCAACATTTTAAACTGGGAACCCTCGGCTGGAGGGGGATAGCCTACTTATCTTGGGATTAGCCGTCTACCCAACAGCGTAGGAAGTAAACTCCGAATTGTGTCTAAAGATGGCTTTAGGTAAGTTTAGATAAGTTTTACAAAGCAGGAAGCCCAAGACTCCCCCATTTGGGACGAACGCCAATTCGATGCCCATGACTACGCTTTACTTTGCTCTTACACCCATCCAGACGCACCAGGGACGGAACTTGACCTAGTAACGGACTGGTATTGTAAAACTTCATTAACTTAATAAGCATTTATAAGCAATCGTGGTAATATGTAGTCAGGAGGTCAAAAATGAAACTACCTGACTACGCCAAAGCGATAGGCATAAGTTACACAACTGCATGGCGGTGGTGGAAAGCAAACAAGCTACCACATCCGGCACGGCAAACAGAAAGCGGTTTAATCATAGTTGATTATTTGCCACCAGTATCATCGGCCCAAATCAAGAAAAACCGAGTTGCCATTTATAGCCGAGTCTCGTCTTCTGAAAACAAAGACAATCTCAATCGTCAATCAGAACAACTCACTGAATACGCAATTGCTAACGGCTATCAAATTGTTAGAAATGTCAAAGAGATAGGCAGTGGATTAAACGATAACAGAAAACAGTTAGAAGCACTGTTACAGCAAAATGACTACGACATTTTACTGGTCGAACACAAAGATAGATTAGCTCGCTTTGGTACAAATTACCTAAGCGTATTGCTTTTTCGGTTAGGAATTAAACTAGAAATAGTCAATCTAGCGGAGAACGGGAAAGATGAACTAATGCAAGATTTAGTGGCAATAGTTACAAGTTTTGCTCCTCGACTTTACGGGCAGCCCCGTGCGAGTCGGAAAACAGAAAAAATAATCGCCGAACTGAAAGATGGAGGTTCTGAATGCAACTAACAGAACGACACATTATCAAATCCACGGAACATCGTTTCGCTCAAATTGACTCCCTAGCCTTTAAATCCAAAAATCTCTATAATGCCGCCAATTACGTCATTCGTCAGAGCTTTATTTACGGATGGGGTTATGTCAACTACAACGAAATGAACCGAGTGATGAAGTCTCATGAAGCATACAAGGCAATGCCTGCTAAAGTTAGTCAGCAAATCTTGATAATCTTAGACAAGAATTGGCAATCATTTTTTGAAGCCGTTAAAGCTTACAAAGCCGACTCTTCTAAATTTACGGGTCGCCCGAAACTGCCGAAATACAAAGACAAAGTTAAAGGACGAAATCTTCTCATCTACACAATTCAAGCAATTAGTAGCAAACAGTTGAAGAAAGGAATCATTAAACTTTCTGGCACTGAAATTTCACTTAAAACCCGACTCAATCCCAACCAGATTTGTCAAGTTAGACTGGTTCCGAAATGCGATTCCTATGTAATTGAGGTAATTTACGATGAACCGGAGTCCACCATCAGCAATGCCAACTCTGTAGCTAGTATTGATTTAGGGCTGGACAATTTAGTGGCGCTAACTTCAAATAAACCGGAATTTATACCTTTGTTGATTAACGGGCGACCACTAAAATCGATTAACCAGTTCTACAATAAACGCAAATCCAGATTACAATCTCAGTTAAAAGGGAATCGTCAAACTTCACCCAGAATTCAGCGATTAACTCGCTGTCGCAATCAGAAAGTTGATAATTACTTGCATCATGCTAGTCGTGTGATTGTTGACCATTTGGTAGTAAACCAAATTGGAACGCTGGTCATTGGCAAAAATGCACAGTGGAAAACCGATATCAATCTAGGTAAACAAACCAACCAAAATTTTGTCACCATTCCTCATTCTCGATTAATTGAGATGTTAGAATACAAAGCTCGGCTGGTAGGAATCACGGTAATTGTACAGGAGGAATCCTACACATCCAGAGCGAACTTTGTGGGTTTAGACCCAATTCCTGTTTATGGAAAAACCGAAAAAGAGCCTGTGTTCACTGGAAAACGGATCTCACGAGGATTGTACAAAACATCGACGGGTCGGTTAATTAATTCTGATGTGAATGCTTCGTACAACATTCTCTCAAAAGCAATCCCAAATGCGTTCAGCGATGGGATAGGGAGCTGCGTAGTTGGGCCAATGCGGGTTGATCCGCTCAAAGTAAAACAGAAAGGGGAGGGCTGACGCCTCCCATGTCGTTGCAATAAATGACTATAGTTTTACCAACTATTAAGGTACTCTACTATTTCAAACACTCGATCCTCGCCCTATAACGAAAGTAGTAGAGTACCGTAGAAGTCAATAGAAATGAGCCACTTGCGTAATTTGTTTACTTGTCAGGCACTACTAACTTTCAAAATTAAAGTAGGCCCACATCAATACAAACAAAATCAAGAAACCCGGTTTTTGTAGGCAATCTCCCGCAGTTGCCTTCGGGTTTCTTTGCAGTCTTTACTTAGCAGCAATCATTCCCGTTTGGCGCGCGTAGTCAAACAACCCTCCGGCATCTATTACCGGGCCTACTTCTCCTAAAGGTTTGAGCGAGAAAGTTCGATCGAGAGTGTGGTTGACAATTACCTCTGCCGCAAAGTCGATCGTCACTTCTTGACCGGTTACAAACAAGTCGCACAGCCGATCGACTGATTCGATCGGGTACAATTCACCAGTAGCCGAGCAATTGCGAAAGAAAATCCGCGCGTAAGACAAAGCTACCACTGCTGTGACGCCGGCGGCCCCCAGAGCGATCGGAGCGTGCTCCCGCGAAGAACCGCAGCCAAAATTTTCGCCCGCAATGATAATCGGATACCGGGTTTTCTGTTCGCCGGATTCGATAAACTTACCGTAGCGATCGGGCAACCCAATCATCGCGTAACTGCCTAGTTTCTCGTACTCGTCCGGCTTTGAGGGAACCAAGGTTAGGTATTCGGCTGGGATAATTTGATCTGTATCGATGTTGTCGTCTACAACAAAAATTTGACCGCTAATTACTTTACCCATAGTTTATTTCCTGTTGGCCTCGCTCGATGCTGTGGTGATAAATTTAAGTGGGATCGGATATGCAAGATTTGCACCTGTTCATTTTAACCTGGCAGTGTCAGTGATAACCTGTATGAGTAAAAATTAGATCCGAGACTTTCGGTTAACAATTAACAGCTTGCTAAGCGTCAAGATAGTTTTATGACCAATCCAATAGATGACATTGCTCGACAAGCTCGCCAAGGCTCGGTCGCAGCGATTATTCAAATCCTTAACGACAAACTGGCACAGGTAAGTGTCAGAGCCAGAGCCGTGTTTGCAGAGGGTGTGCTGCAACTGCTGTGCGAAGCTGCAACACCCCAACTGCTCGAACAGTCTAGCTTGGTCGATCGCGTCCGAGAAATTTTGGAGGGCATTTCGCCCCACAATATTCGCCGAGTTAACATCAACACCCGGCTTGTCCGAGAACATCAACTGCTGTGGCTCGAAGAAATTAGTCGCGATTCGGAGAATCAACTGCTGTGGTCTCAAGAAATTAAACTCAGAAAGCCGAATTTGTTCAAGCGTTTGGCCGCCGCCCATCACGAACGCCAAGCTCTCTCCGGCAAGCGGGCTTTGCCGAGAATCGCTATACCTCGATCGATGCAGCAACCGCAGCAATTTCAGCGCGGTATCGTCGGCGGCGTCAGCTTGACCGTGCTGTTGCTCGCCGCAGCGGTCGCCATATACAAAGGACTCAATTCCCAAGTCGCAAACAGCACACAAGCCACCACCCGAGCAGTTGCCACTGCCGCTCCCTCGGAGGCAAAACCTGCTTTGAAAATTTCTCAGGAGACTGCTAATTCTGCTGTTGACTCTTTTGCACAAGCAGTGCGAATGGCCTCGCAAGCAGCCACCGACGGCAAAACCGCTCAATCTCGCCAGGATTGGTTAGTCGTAGCTGCTAAGTGGCAGCAAGCTTCGGATTTGATGGCCGCCGTGCCCTCCAAGCATCCCCGCTACACAACGGCTCTGAACCGGACGGCACTTTACCGCGAAAATAGCGATAAAGCCCAACAGGAAGCACAAAATAAGTAAGTAGGAAAGTCGGATCAATTTAACAATCTGGGGTTGAAGGGCGTCTCCTGGAGTTGTAATAAATGAGTTTTTGAGCAAAAACTTGGAAACTCTCACATCTGTTATGAGTGAGAAATTTTGAATTTTGAATTTTTGCGATCGCCGTCACTCGATCGGCGGACTTGTATCACAATAAAAATTTGTTAGGATCACAAACTTAAATAGGAAACATCACAGAGTGAGGAGAAGGGTGTCACTAAGCGGTCTCTAGAAAAGCTTCATAATATAATAACGGTCAAAATTAGCGGGAATGGGATTGAGCCTCATCCGGTAAAGGATGGTAAAGTTCGTCCCGCACAGATCGAAGGGTAAAAAACAGGAAAATAGCACTCGGTCAGATATCGGTATATTTTCACTACATATTTAGTGACCCGCCTACGGACTGCCAAACACAGAAAGCAGGCTCATAACAGTCAAGCGGGCAGTTATGAATAGGTTCTATATTTGCAGTGCGAGTCGGCTCAAACATCATTAACATAAAGGCTTGGCTGCCACGATCGATCGCCGGGAAATCAAGACTTTAGTTCGAGCCACCGATCGCCAAGAGAGTATTGCACTTTGCATTTACCGCAAATCCCAGAACCAGTATCAGTCCAAAACTTTTTGGATCGTCTCATGCAGTACCAGGCCGATCCTGCCCTTATCGGGCGACAAATTTACCAAATTCTCGCGACCAGCTTCGATCGAGAAATCCTGCTGCAAATAGCAAATACTTTGGGGGTTGCTTGTCAGGCTGATTTCTGTTTTATTGCTGCTGTAGCTGACGAGAAAATAGTAAATCCGAATGCTTGCTGGCAAAATAGGAGCGACGGCCCCAATGCTGTCGGTGCTGGCGCAGATTCAACTCAAACACCAGAACACTCCCAAACCACAAGATTAAAATCGCCTAGCATATCACTCGAACATCCCGTCTTGGCAAACGTGCTAGCAGACGGCGAGATAGTGGCGATATCCGATTATCTGGAGAGTCCGGCAGCTTCAGAGTCCAATTCCCCCGTGACACCGCTGCGGTGTCGGGCAATTTTGGCACGAGCTGCGCGATTTGGAGGGGCTGTAAATGGCATAATGATTGTCGGTAAGTCGCAACCTCACGAGTGGACGGGGGCCGATCGGCAGCGCCTAGAAGCAGCATCGGACGCGATCGGCATCGCGATTTCTCAGATTCAAAAAAATCAAGAAATTGCCACTTTAAACGAACAGTTACAGCGACAAGCTAAATACAAAAATCTCCTCGGCTCAGTTTCCGCATTGACCCAGACCACTTCTGAAGTTGAGCGAATATTGCAGCAAGTTATTGAAAATACCGTCGATACTCTGGAAGTAGATAGAGGTCAAATCCTGCTCTTGAAATATACAGACCCTCTATGTAAAACTCGATCCCCCAGTCAAACGCCCAAAGCAAAAGTCGAATTAGTTTGCGAATCCGTTCTGAAAAAAAATGCAAACAAACAGGAAATAGCACAAAGCGGTGCCGGAAAAAAAAGCTCGACATCCAAAACAAAAAACAAGGAGAAAACTGCTAATTCCCCATCCAAAATTCCCAACTCAAAATCAAATAACTCTCCCGCTTTTTGGCTGTCGGAATCTAGTTTGTTCGACAAAGCATTCCACAGCGCACCCAAACCCCTCGTCCTCGCTGCCTCCGTCGAATCGATCGGCAACGAACAAGAAAGCGTCGCAGGAATCTTGAAACTCCAAGGCGTTCGCGCCGGAGTGCTGGTTCCCCTCACGGGCGATCGCTGCCAGGAAACCGTCTTGGGGTTCTTGATTTTGCAGCACTCCGAGCCGCGCGCTTGGAGTCCTGAAGAATTGGAAGTTCTGGAATTAGTTTGCGCTCAAGCAAGCAGGGCGATTATCCAAAATCAGACGCTCAAGGAAGCGCAAACCCTAGCCGAAGACAGAACGGCTCAGTTGCAGCAAAGCCTCGACGTGCAGGGGAAACTGTACGAACAATCTGCCAATCAACTAGAGCAACTGCGCAAATTGAAGTTGATTAAAGACGAGTTTCTCAGCACTCTGAGTCACGAGTTGCGCACCCCTTTAACAATCATGAAGCTGGCGATTCTGATGCTCAAACAAGCTGAACAGCCGTCAGCGAGTCGGGTTAAGTATCTCGACATTCTAGAGCAGCAGTGTTCTAAGGAAACCGCTCTGGTTAACGATTTGCTCGCCCTCAAGCAGTTTGAGCTTCAGCAAGTCCCTATTTCTCTAATCAAAATCGATTTCAAGCGTTTAATTCAAGATTTAGCTGGGGATTTTGAGAAACAGTGGGCGGATAAGGAATTGACTCTGAAGGTGGATTTGCCCAAGTTTGCCCGCTTGGAAACCGACCCGGACAGTCTCAAGCGGGTGCTGCTGGAACTGCTGACGAATGCTGGCAAATACTCGGCTTCTGGAACTGCGGTAGTTTTCGAGGCGTCTGAGATGCCCGGCTGTATTGTCCTGAGCGTTTCTAATTTCGGGCCCGGCATTTCTGCTGCTGATTTGCCCCACATCTTTGACAAGTTCCGCCGCGGCACTGGCATTACTGACCAAGCTATCGCCGGTACGGGTTTGGGTCTGGCGCTGGTAAAGTGTTTAGTACAGCACTTGAATGGTACTATTGATGTGTCTAGCACTCCGGTAGAAAGTTCTGAAGCTGACGAGTTGTGGCGCACATCTTTTACTCTGACTCTGCCGCAATCTCCAGCGGAACTGTGTAATTTAGGAGAATAGTTGGGTTGAGAAGTGGCTCTTAATTGGCAGCGCACGGCGAAACTAGAAGACTTGCCTTTATAGGGAGATTTGGAAATGTGGCAAACGCTACCAAATTCTCCTTTTTGACTTGTTTTTCTGGTTGCGGGCCTAAATTGCCGGCTCTTCCTAGAACTTACAGCAGATTCTACGTTTATGAAGTACATCCGCCTATCGTTCGATTCCCGTAGGGACACGGCGAAAGCCTTTGTCCCTACACTCCATAAATCTGGAATATGCTGTATATGATGTCCGGTTATTTGCCCGTAATTAGCGCGTGTTTGTAGTGAGGACTTTAGTCCTCTATTTATAAATTAATAAGGACTTGCATTCCTTACTGCGAACTTAATTATGGTTGTATAACTGGATCGGCTTATTGGGCAGTCTTGACCAAAGAAACCGAGTTTTTTAACTCTTTCAAAGGCCTGCAACGCTTCTTTTTGTACATCGAAGCCGATTTCTGCGTCCAGGAATGTCCCCTAAAAATTGTCGCGCTGCATGGAACTCTCAGAGTGAATATTATGCTAACAAAAGCTGCACCGAAACTCCTGCGTTGGCAACGTTCTAAATATTCGCCGCTGGCACGACAAATAGACGTTTTTGCTGCGGCGGGAAAGTTTATGTTTTTTTTGTGGTGGGACGGACTGCTGCAAAATAATTCTCCTCATACTAGAAGAATTCGCGCTCATTGGTTGGTTAACACTTTGCTGAATTTAGGCCCGACTTTTATTAAAATCGGGCAGTCTCTTTCGACTCGGGCGGATTTGCTGCCGCTGGAGTATGTGAAGGAGTTGGAACAGTTACAAGACCGGGTTCCTGAGTTTAGTTCCGAAGAGGCGATCGCTCTTGTAGAATCAGAGTTAGGCAAGGATATTTATGCTTTGTACCGCGATTTTGACCCGTTGCCGATCGCGGCTGCGAGTCTGGGACAGGTACACAAAGCGAGGCTGCACACCGGGGAAGATGTGATTGTAAAGGTGCAGCGTCCGGGTTTGGAAAGTTTATTTGATTTGGATGTGAAGGCGGTTCGCCAAGTGATGCGTTTTTGCGATCGCTATTTGCCTGGGACGCGCAAGTACGACCTGGCATCTATTTATCACGAGTTTTTTAAGATTTTATATCAAGAAATTGACTACGTGCAAGAAGGTAAAAATTCCGATCGCTTTAGCCATAATTTTCTAGAATATCCTCAGATTGTTGTCCCGAAAGTCTACTGGCAATACACTACTAAAAAAGTGCTGACTCTAGAATACGCACCAGGAATTAAGGTGGACGACCGCATTAGTTTAGAGGCGATTGGAGTAGATATTGCGAAGCTCAATCAACTCGGAATTTGCTGTTATTTGAAACAGTTGTTAATTGACGGTTTTTTTCAAGCTGACCCGCATCCGGGAAATTTGGCTGTGAAAGAAGATGGCAGCTTGATTTTTTACGATTTTGGGATGATGGCTGAGGTGAAGTCTCTGGCTAAAGACCAAATGGTCAAGACTTTTTTTGCTGTATTGAGAAAGGATACTGACGAGGTACTCAATACTTTAATTACTATGGGCTTAGTTGAGCCGATGCCGGATATGATGCCGGTGCGCAGGCTGATTGCTTTTTTGTTGGATAAGTTTATTGATAAGCCGATCGACTTTCAAGCTTTTAATGAAATTAAGAACGAACTTTATATCATGTTCGAGCAGCAACCGTTTCGGTTGCCAGCAGAAATGATGTTTATTGTCAAGTCGGTGACCACTCTCGACGGCATTGCTAGAACTCTCGACCCAAACTACAATTTTATAGCATCCGCTCAGCCTTTTGTCAAGAGTATTGCGGTGAGCAAAGGGCGGGGAAATGCGATCGGAGAATTGGCAAGGCAAGCGCGAAGTTTTATTACATATAAGTTACGGCAGCCGAGCAAATCGCAAGTTTTTCTCAAGCGTTTGGAGCAGCGAATTGAAGAGGGCGAACTGCAAATTAGAGTGCGAAATATCGAGAGCGAAAGAGCCTTGAAACGCATTAATCTAGCTCTGAAAACTATAATTTTTGCTTGTCTGACTGGTTTTGTGTTTCTGTCTGGTGCAGTGCTGCTGGTGGGCGGATATCAAACGGGGGCGATCGCAGCTTTTGCTGTTTCGGGATTCGGCGGCTTGTTTCTGTTGCGCTCGCTGTTAGATTTGTTGGTTAGGGAAAAGCTCGATCGAATGGTCGATCGATAAATAGGGCTTGCCGAAAAAGCCTAAAACCTGGACAGAGAAAGACTTTGACTGGTTTGAACGCTCCGCGTGTGCAAGCTT
>NZ_JAUBWA010000026.1:0-62194 GCF_036702825.1 Microcoleus sp. A003_D6
GGGTTCGAGCTGTCAGACGTGCTGATGGCTACTACGCTCAGTTCTTAGTGGACTGGGATCGAAAAGAGGAGCATGAGTTTCAAGGCAAAATGACGGGAATCGACTTAGGGCTTAAAGAGTTCTACACTGATTCTGATGGGAATACTGTAGATAACCCTCGATACTTGAAGAAATCCGAGCGAAGATTAAAAAGCCTTCAGCGTCGGGTTTCTAAAAAACACGTCAGGGGTAAGAAACAGTCTAATAGATACCATAAAGTTCGTAAGGCTTTAGCTAAGCAACATCTTAAGGTAAGTAGACAGCGTGAAGACAAGGCTCGAAAAGATGCTTTGGCGCTAGTTAAGTCTAACGATTTAATTGTCTATGAGGACTTGAAGATACGCAACATGGTAAAGAATCATCACTTAGCTAAGTCCATCAGCGATGCTTCTTGGTATCAATTCACACAATGGCTTCAATATTTTGCCAAGGTTCACGGTGTCATTGTTATCGCTGTTCCACCTCACAACACGACTGTTGATTGTTCGTGCTGTGGAGTAAAGGTCAAGAAGACACTTAGTAATAGAACACATAAATGCAATAAGTGTGGGACAGTTTTAGACCGTGACCACAATGCCGCAAAGAACATTTTGGTAAAAGGATTCAAGTTGTTAGCCGAATATCTAAACAGTACCGTAGGGCATACGGAATCTGGAGCCAAAAGCTCTTTCATCGCAGGGAGAAACTAACCTCTGGCTCAAGAACGGAGACGCTTTTGCTCTAAGTTGGCTCGATGAACTGCGAACCAAGAATTCTTGGGAATCCCCACTATATTCGGTACTCCGAATTAGTGGTGGGAGGATGTCAATTCTGTAGTTTAGACTAAATAAAGATGAGAACGGTGGCAAAAGAAGAACTAGAGCCACCGCGCCGGGAGAGAATGAGGGTGAAATATAAACCCATCGACTCCCTAAATGAACAGTGAACGATTAAAGGAATTTCGTCAAGCAGCATACGAGTTATTGGTACTCGCCAAGGATTCAACATTTGAGCTGATGGATGCAGTAATGACAACCAGGAATGCGGCCTGTTTGGCGGAATTTTCACTCAGTCCGCTATTCAATCGTCAATGGCCAAGCATATACGGCTCTCCTGATTTTGAGGTTATAAGCCAGCCTTATTAATCCTCAATCCATTGCCCTATAAGGCTTTCAATTCAATCTTTTGATGAAGCTATCAGCAACCCCCCACTTTTTCACCAAAAGTCCAGGAGAGCCGCATATACGAAGCATTACAAGACAGTAGACCAGACCGGAAAAAACTGATGATGCTGTATCTCCAGCAATTACAGCAGGAAGCACCCGCAACGGAACACCTATTAGTGGCAATCGACCACACTGCATGGGGGAGACAGTCATGCCAAAACATTAAAAGACAGGTTCTTCCTTACTTGGTATGCTAAACAGACCTGTCCGCTAGCCTAAAAGCTTTGCTAGGTAATAAGTGTAGTCATTATCCTTAGCGTTTAAGGCTAAGAATACGGGCGACCCACGGCCAGAACCCTTTATTGTACAGCCAAGTTATGATGCTTAATTACAAGTTAAGCATAACAGGTAATGAAGAGCCTGATTTGTTTACTAATCCTATTCTTGTTTTGTTGTATTTGTTTTCTAAAATTTCATTTGCAATAAAGTGTCCAACATTCCCAGCGAATATTTGTTTGGCTTCACTTTTAGGAAAATAGTTTTTTTGTGAAAGGTAATTTCCATCTGCATCGCCTTCTATTACCATTGTAGGGCAGATAAAAAGATAATTAATATCGAGCGGTGCGATTTGTGTATAAGCTTCCCAATGGTCTGCCCGTTGATTTTTTAAGAATTCTGGCTGACCTGATAAATCTCTACGCAAGGTTTTGTTATCGTGCAAAGTAAGCCCTGAACCTGCAACTAAAATTAATCTTTGATTGGTTGAAACTAATCTTGATAACAATTTTCCGATTCGTGCTACTACCATTGTTGGGTCTTCGTAGTTTCGATTTCCAACTGCCGAAACAATTACATCAAAATGTTGAATTGCTTCTGCCATTTTGGTTTCATCATCGAGTTCTCCTGTAATAATTTTCACGTTTTCAGGGTATTCCGTTTGTCGGATGTAAACGGTTACTTCATTTCCTGCTTTGATATTTTCTTTTACAATTTGTTTTCCCATTAAGCCTGTTGCTCCGAAAACGATTACTTTTTTTGACATTGTTATTTAGTTTCCATAGCAAGTTATTTTCAGGAAAAAAAGCCGGGATTCAACTTGAGATATAGTCTACTAATTTTCACAAAAAGTAGACACTAAAGTTAAAAAAGTTAGACTAAAAAAGTTTGATGGCTGTGATTTTTCAAAAATACCACTAACATGAATCACATCTGCGGAATGTGGGATAGAAAATCATTTAGGATGGCTGTATACGATACCCCTTACGTAAGTCCTGACAATATCGAATAGTCGCTTGCTTAGAATGACAGAAGAGCGGTAATTAATCCTTTTGCTTGTATTGACTAATAAAAGACTTTAGCTGTTTTTCTTGAAACTTTTGAGCAAATTCACACAACTGCTCAGCAAAAGGAATAAAATTGGCATCCAAATTTTTTAAATGTTCGGCTTGTTTGATAATCGCTTTCAAATTGCCTTTCATAATTAAATCATAGAAAATATCAATTTCTTCTGGGGGTGGAGGAACTATAGCCGCAGCCGACGATAAGGCGCTATCTCGTTTAATATTTTTGGCAGGGGGAAAGACTTCAACTAACTGTTCGTAGAGCCAAGATAGCCCTAAATGCCTGTGCAACAATCTAAACAAATCAGAAGCTTCTACAGGTTTGGGAAGAAAAGCATCCGCCCCAGCATCTAAACTATTGTGCTGGTCAGTTTCAAACACTGAAGCTGAGGAGACAATTATTATCATATCTTTCAATTCTGGCAATTCACGCAGGCGGCGCATCAACTCAAAACCATTCATTTGGGGCATTACCAAGTCGGTGATAATAGCATCTGGCATTAATTCGCGAGCTTGCTCTAAACCTTCAATTCCATTGGTAGCTTCAACAACTATAAAGCCAATGGGTGCGAGCAAATTGACAATCACAGAGCGGTTTTCCCACCTATCATCTACTACGAGAATTTTGCGCTTGTTTCCTGTAAAGCCGACGATAGTTCCTGTTGGCTGCACTGTTGGTAAAACCTTTCCATCAGCCGCCATTGACAAACTCAAATCAAACCAGAACTTGCTGCCTACCTGCGGCTTGCTACTTACTAGGATGCTACTTCCCATTATTTCAATAATTGTTAAGCTAATTGCCAATCCTAAACCAGTTCCTTCTGCCATGCGGCGAGCCTCACCTACCTGTTCAAATGGCTGAAATATTTTCTGCATTTGTTCGCCCGTCATTCCCACGCCAGTATCTTCTATTTGAAAGCGGATTGTGTTAATATCTGTGAGTGCGGTCGCAGTTGATTCCAAACCTACCGATTCTACTACAGCCACTTTAAAAGTAACACTGCCTGCATCCGTAAATTTGACCGCATTACCCAGGAGATTGACTAACACTTGCCGCAAGCGTTTTTCGTCAGCTTCAACAATAATGGGGAGTGCAGAGTCAAATTGGCATTCTAAAGAAATGCCTTTCTGTTCGGCTTTAATGCGGCAGATTTCGCTGACTACCTGAAGAAATGCTAGGAAATAGAAATTTGTGGGATGGAGTTCCATTTTTCTAGCTTCAATTTTAGAAAGGTCTAAAATATCATTAATCAGAGTAAGCAAGTGCGAACCGCACTGGTAAATGATGTTAATCTCAGCAATTTGTTTGGGAGTTAAACTGCTATCTCGCTGGAGGATTTGAGCGTAACCTAAAATGCCGTTGAGAGGTGTTCGCAGTTCGTGACTCATGTTAGCTAGAAATTCACTTTTAGCTTGATTGGCAGCATCAGCAGCAGCTTTAGCTTCTTGCAGTACAATTTCTGCTATTTTGCGGTCTGTAATATCTTGAAAAGTTCCTTTCAATTTGACAGGAACATCATTTTTGTAGTGAGGCTGGCCGAGAACGTGAACCCACCGCTGATTTTTTTTACCCGTAACGAACTGCAACTCTATATCAAAAGGTTCTTTATTTGCGATCGCACTTTCGAGTGCTGGTTCCAAAATCTGTAAGGACTCAGATGGATAGAAAGCCTTTGCTGCTGCCATAGTTAACTGAAAACCTGAATCAACTTCATAAATGCGGTAAACTTCTTCTGTCCAAGCCAATTCTTCAGTTTCTAGATTGATTTCCCAGCCGCCAACTTTTGCTAGCTGTTGGGTTTGGTTGAGAAGTGCTTTGCTTTCTCGCAGTGCGGCAGTCCGTTCATCAACGCGCTGTTCTAACTCTTCGTTGGTTTTTTCTAAGGCAGTAAAAGACTCTTGTAATTGCTGTGCCATAAGATTGAACGATTCAGCTAAAATATCCAGTTCTCCAATCGATTCGACCTCTACTTTTTGGTTTAATTTTCCATTGGCTATTGCTCTACTTGCATCCCTCAAACGCAGAATTGGGTCGGCGATCCAGCTAGAGGTAAAAATTCCGATAGCGGTCGCCAGAAGTAATGCTAAAAAGCACAGTAAAATAGTAGTCTGGGTATTAGCATTGATTTGCTCCATGAAGTCCGATTCTGGGACTGCGACTACAATTAGCCAGTCGATACCGCGACCGTCTTTAAATGGTGTTACCTGTAGAAATTCCTGCTTGCCGTCCAAGTTTAACGTGAGTTGCTGGTTAGCATTAATTTTGCTTAAATTACCAAACCGATCGCTCAAATATTGGGATGAAATGCGAATCAAAGGCACGCTACTTTCAGTCGCTTTCATCCGCCGATAGACTTTTCCATCTTTACTAACTAAAAATGGCTTTTCTGAGGTTGAAGAAGCTACCATCAGTCCAGAGCGTTCCATGATGAATGTCTTTCCAGACTTACCAATTTTTAAACTATTTAGAAAATCGCGGGTTTCACTATCAAGTAGCTCCGTACCTAAAACACCTATCAAATTACCACTTGAATTGTAAACTGGCTGGCTAGCAGTAATTCCCAAATTCTGCCTTCCGAATACAATAAAAGGAGCGCTCCATATAGGTTTTCTTGCTGCAAGCGCTGCTTTATACCAGGGTCTAGTTCGCGCGTCAAAAACAGGGATAATTTTTTCCAGTTTTTTGCGATTGCCAAAACTATCTGTAGAGTACGACAAGAACTTACCGCTAGCAAATCCTTCTGTTATGCGAATATATAATTTGCTATTTTCTCCACGCTCAACTACAGTAATTCCTCCGAGAGGATTAGCAAAATAAATAGCATTGACTGATTCAAACACTTGAAGCTGATGCCAAAAGTAACGCTCCAAGCTAGTCTGATTCCGAACGTCCAACAAGTTTATATTAATAGTAGCGGCGAGGCTTTGATTGACTTGATGGGCGCTAGCAAGATAAGTTCTTAGATTCTGCTCAATGCGATCGCTAATTTCCCCCCGTAACTGAGCAGCAACATCGTTAACAGCTTTCTGTCCGTTGCGTAATGATAGCCATCCTGTTAACCCTACAGCAGCAAAAATTTGCAGTAAAAATGGCCCTACTAGAACAAGGCGGAGGGGGTATTTTCTGGAGCTAGAAGGAGTTGAGCGCATAATAGAACAGTCCAGCCATCGTGATATCAATGTTATCTTATGTTTGACAAAAACACAAGTAAAATATTGGGCTTTTTTGTTGCCACAATCGGCAATTATGACTGCTCTATTGGGATTTCAACAGTGAAGTCGGTACCCTGACCGAGTGTGGAAGTACAAGTGAGTTTTCCTCCATGTTTCTCTACCACAATTTGATAACTAATGCTCAATCCCAATCCTGTACCTTTACCTGCGGGTTTGGTTGTAAAGAAAGCTTCAAATAGTTGAGAAACTACTGTCTCTTCGATACCTGTACCGTTATCAGCAATGTGAATTTTTACTGAATTATCATTTGCTAATTCAGTGCTAATTGTAATTTTACAATTAGCAGTTTTTGCGGATTCGGAATTTACCATTTTATCTTCCAAGGCATCAATTGCATTGGCAATCAAATTCATAAAAACTTGATTTAACTGTCCCGCATAGCATTCCACTAACGGTAAATTGCCGTATTCTTTAACCACCTCAATCGCGGGGCGATCGCCACTTCCCTTCAGCCGATGGCGCAAAATTAAAAGAGTGCTATCTAGCCCTTCGTGAATGTTTACTGCTACCTTATTTGATGTATCCATTCTGGAGAAATTTCGCAAAGAGACACTAATACTACCAATTCTCTCGGCTCCTACCTTCATTGAAGCAATCATATTTGGCAGGTCTTCTAACAGGTAATCTAGCTCGATTTCTCGAGCATGAGCAGAAATCTGAGGGACTGGATTGGGATAACTTTGCTGATAAACTTCCAAATGATCGATCAGGTCTTTGATAGATTCAGAAGCGTGATTGAGATTGCCGAAAATAAAACTGAGTGGATTGTTAATTTCGTGAGCCACGCCCGCCACTAACTGACCCAAACTCGACATTTTTTCAGTTTGCACTAATTGAACTTGAGCTTGTTTTAAATTGTGTAAAGCCTGGGATAATTCAGCCGTTCGCTCTTGTACGCGCTGCTCTAGTTCCTGATTTTGTTTTTCAATTTTCTGAGTCAAGAAATGCAATTTTAGATGCAGTTTAACGCGAGCTAAAACCTCTTCTTGCTGAAAGGGTTTAGTTATATAATCCACTGCCCCTAAAGACAGACCTTTAACCTTATCAACGGTTTCAGACAGAGCGCTCGTAAAAATCACGGGAATGTCAGCAGTTAAAGGATTTGCTTTCAGGCGATCGCAAGTTTCAAACCCATCTATCCCCGGCATCATTATATCCAACAAAATTAAATCAGGGAGTGCATAGCCCACCTTTTCAATAGCACTTTCCCCATCTTGTGCCACCCAAACCTCAAAGGAGGCATCATCCAACAAATTATAAAGTACCCCTAAGTTATTAGAGTTGTCATCTACGATTAAAACAATATCTTTCTTTTCAGAATCGGCGTTCATTTATTTGGCTCTTCATTACCTGTTATGCTTAACTTGTAATTAAGCATCATAACTTGGCTGTACAATAAAGGGTTCTAGCCGTTGGTCGCCCGTATTCTTAGCCTCAAACGCTAAAAATAATGACTGCACTTATTACCTAGCTAGCAAAACTTTTAGGCTAGCGGACAGGTCTGTTTAGCATACCAAGTAAAGAAGAACCGGAATGTGGTTTAAAATACCAAATTCCAGCAGTTTCACCTACAAAAAGGCTGTCGCCTCCACTGCCAGCACGACCTATTAAAAGTCGTAATTATACCACAGTTAAAGAAAGCTGTCCTAGACGGAACTTTAGACCCATTTTTTTTACACGCAGCCTAAAAACTTTTATCCAGCATAGGCTGTAGCCATTACGATAATCGGTTTTAGGAGCTAGGAGCGTCAAACCCCCGCCACATCTAGATTATATTCTCAAAATTTTATATCCTAAATTTTACACCTACCGACTACTGCACGGTCAGGCAAACAACACAGTTCTACCTGCTGCGATTAACTGCTGATGCGCTCCATTTTATTGTTGATGTGCATCAAGTTTAGTTTTCATTCCGCCTAAGTTTCCACCAGCTTTGTCGCCAACCCAGCCCACTCGCCGCCGGGGGTTACTCCGACAATGTAGGCATCGATGCTGCGATCGCCAACTCGATAAACCTGCAACTGCGATAAGTTTTGCTTCAGGATGCTAACCAACTGCCGGAACCGCTGCACAGTTTCCCGTTCCTCTGCATCGTGCCAATCTTCCTCTGCGGTGGCGATCGCAAAGAATTCGTCAACCGTCCGCAGTTCTACGGGAGCGTCGGGTGGATGTTCGGTAAGTTGCAGCAGTATCGCCGGGGTTAGCTCTCCCTGTGCCTGCCAGCGAACGACCTCGAAGGGCGCGTCGGTTTCGCTGAGGAAGAGCAAACCCTCGGCAGCTTGTTTGAGTTGGGTGGCGATCGAGTTAGTCATGGTGGCTGTTGATTAGCTGAAACCCAGGCAAGTTAGAGATTTTAAGGATTGGTTGAGTTGGGGCGAACGCATCCATCAACGCTGACTGAATAATCTTTCACAAGTGTAAACCATCGTTGTCTGTAGGTTTTGGTGTCTCAGCAATTCTAGAATCGTCCTGATGTGGCAACTAGGCTCTAGTAAATGAGATGCAGTAAAACTTCGCTCTATGGTGGAGTTTTACCGCACACTCGAATCATCAAAGATATGAAAGCCTAGTCTTCATTCAATCTTCCAATCGTCCAGGGGGTGTGAAGCAACACTTCTTTTTCCCCAACGTAATGCAGTAATCACCCTCATCAGGGTAAAACCGCTTTAAAGAAAACTCACGTTCTGTTTCTTGCAATTGATTAACTGCATCTAGGCGAATCAGAGCTGTACCTAATTCTGTAAGGCTGTGATTTTGTGCCAATTGTTCAAAAGATAATGTCTTATTTGATCGCAAAAGTATGATCTCTGCATCAGACAAGCTCAAGCCAAGTTTATCCGCGAATGCTTCACGGATATTATCATTAATGTTGGATTCATTCTCTGAGGTAAGCATAATTTGTGAGCGAGGATATACAAAAGATATTTGACACAAATATAACATTAAAGACTCCCGGAATCCGGAGGAACTTGAAACATAGTAGTTGTGAAGACAGCCTTATGCAAAATGATTATGAGTATTTATTCTCCCTCACCTCATCGAAAGCAACAGCAACAACGTGATTCGGAAGTAGTAAAAACTATTAAAGGGAAAAACGTTCGAGGATATTGTTGGAACAAAGCTAATTTACATGAAGCAAATTTCGTAAAAATTCAAGCAGGAGTTCCAATTACCTGGGTAATTTTTCAAACAGTGGGATTAACTGGGCTAGCAGGTGTGACTGGGATTTTGTCAGCATTGGCGGCAATTTGGGGGACAGGTCTGATCGGGTCAAAAGCCGCATCTTTGCCTACGACATTTTTGGGTTTGGGAATTATAATTTTGGTAGTTGTCGGATTATTGCTGACTGCTAAACGAGGTTTTACTGATTTTTTGGGATTTAGTCTCATAACTTTATCCGTCTCCAGCATTTTGTTTATATTTTTAAAAACTTCATTACTTATTGATGCTTTTGTTTACATTTCATTTACAGTAACCAGTGAATTATTAGCGCTTTGGCTAGGTGCTATGACCTTTGCTGCTAGTCGATCAATTTCTAAAAGACTATTAACTATTCTGAGTAGTTCAGCTTTAGCAGGCATAGGAATTACTCTAAACCTTGTCAGTCAAGTAAGTTCTGACATCAAACCTAATTGGATAGATGTTACGATCGCCACAGCTATCCTACTTACAGGTGCAATCATTGGTTGGAAAGCATTTGAACCTAGCAGTCGGTTCCCAGGAATTGCCCGATTAGCAATCAACTTAACGGCAATTGCAGGCACATCATTTCAAGGAGCAAACCTCACTGAAGCAGACTTCTCTCAAGCAAATCTAAAGCATACAGATTTTCGCAATGCTAACTTGATGCGAACATCTTGGTACGATGTACAAGGATTAGAATTTGCCAGATTGGAAAACACTTACCTCGCCAATCCCAAAATTCGACAATTGGTCATCACGCTCAAAGGAGAGTTTCAAAACTTTGATGGCTTGAATTTGGAAGGCGTGAACCTGCAAGATGCATATCTGCAAGGTGCCAGTTTTATAGGAACAAACCTCAACAACGCTAATTTGCGGGATGCCAATCTGTCCAGAGCCATCCTGAAGCAAGCGCAACTCGACGGTACAGATATGACGGGAGCAATTCTCACGGGAGCTTGTATCGAAGATTGGGGAATTACAGGTAGCACGAACTTAGAAGGTTTGAAATGTGGCTATGTATTTATGCGTCTTAAAACCACACGTAATCCCAACCGATTGCGAAAACCGGATAACTGGGGAGAAACTTTCGCTGGAGGAGATTTTGCAGATTTCATTAAGCCTTACGTGGATACTCTAGATTTGTACCACAGTCAGGATATTGACCCCCGCGCTATCTCTATTGCACTTAAAAACTTATCAACCAACCATCCAGAGCAAGAGCTACGGTTTGTGGCGATCGAACGGCGGGGCGACAAGGGCTTGAATCTCAGGTTTACAACTGCACCGGGAGCCGACAAATCTGAGTTAAGCCGCGAGTATTTTACAGAGTACGCTCGAATCAAAAAGGAATTACCGATCGCCGTTCAGTTAAAACTAGCGGAACAAGACGGTGAAATTCGTACCCTTAAGGGAACCATCGAGCAGTTTATTAAAATAGGTACGCATCAATCTAAGATTCAAGCAGAAACAATTCAAATCGTTCAAGGAGAATTAATTATGACTCAAAATAAGGGAATCAACATTCGTTCGGGCGGTGGCAGCATTGGCGACATCAGCGGCTTAGTTGGCGGTGATGGGGTCGTTAATTTGGGTACGATTAGCGGCAACGTGACTAACACGATCGAGGGGTTGCCAGATGCGTCCGAACCCGATGAACCCAACATCAAAGAACTCCTGACACAGCTCCAACAAATCATCGAAAATGATTCGGATTTATCAGAGCCTGACAAAGCGGATTTATTAGAGCAGGTGCAAGCTTTGGCAGAAGCTAAGCAAACAGAGGAACCTGCTAAAAAGGAAGGGCTGACACGAAAAGCGAGGAAGATGTTTGAGGCAACATTGAGCAGTTTGCCCCAGACTGCCAGCATTGTAGAGGCGTGCAGCAAGTTATTGCCAACAATCTTGAAGGCATTAGGCTTGCCTGCGTAGCGTTGCAGTATTTGTAAGCATAGCTGTAGTTACCTGCAACATTAATTTGCTACAGCTAACCGATTCCTGTGGTGTCAGGAAGTTTTCGCCGCTGGCAAAATGCAATTTTGAAATACTTTTGCTATGAGGTTTTAAAAAATCAAGTTTCTTGGTGGCGAAAAAATAAAGACACTAACAAGATTAAATAAGCCGTTCCCTCACCAGGAACCTGTGCGATCCAAGAAAGGCGAGAATGCTGGCGATGACCAGCGCAGTGGAAGGCTGCCCTCTACCCGATAGCCACGATCGAGGTGGAAGCGAAACAATCGCTCTGCTCCCTCGTAGTCATTGATTAGGGCCCCTTCCCAAATCACTTCGGCCGTGCCTGTGAGATAGAGCAGGTTGCCTCGATCGAAATCCACAAATAGCAGTCCTGCACTGGGATTCAACTCTAGGTTGCCAAAGGTATTAAACTGACAATTGCCAGAGAAGTCAGGAACGGTCAGCGTACAGTCATCATCGGGCCGCACAAAGCCTGGTTTGCCACCGCGATGAGAAACATCTACCCCACTAGCAATGCCTGCCGATGTATTTTGATAAGCGGTTGCAATAGACCTCTTGCGAAAGTCGGGACAAAATAAGAGAAAATAGTGAAAGAGTTAATGTAAAATTATGAACTACAAAGAGGTAAAAAAATTAAGCCCAGCAGAGTTTAGGCGTTGCTGCGGGGTAAAGCCAGAGACATTTGAACAGATGGTGAAAGCGGTAGCAGCAGAAAAAATACTACAAACTAAGCCGGGAAGACCAAGCAAATTAAGTATGGAAGATCAAGTATTAATGACCCCCTGGCTATTGGAGAGAATATCGTACCTACTTTCATTTGGGAACGGGCTGGGGAATTGATGAAGCAAATGCTTATAGAATCATCAAAAAAGTGGAGAATATTTTAATTAAGTCAGGACTGTTTAATTTACCAGGGAAAAAAGCACTTGTCAACAGGGAACTCAAAATTGAAGCCGTGGTAGTGGATGTAGCAGAACAGGAGATAGAAAGACAAAAAAAAACAGAAATCCTACTACAGCGGTAAGCAGAAGTGCCATACAATAAAATCTCAAGTCGTAGCCAACCCAAAAAATAGAGAAATCATCTGTATTGATTGTGACCAAGGGAAAGTGCATGATTTTCTCCTGTGGAAAAAGAGTAAGATTCGTTTAGACAAAGAACAGGAGTTTTTGGGAGACAAAGGCTATCAAGGAATTCAAAAACTCCATCAAAAAAGTCGAACTCCACATAAAAAGAGGAAAAAGAAAGAGTTAACCGTAGAAGAAAAGAAAGCTAATCGCCAGTAAGCAAAGGAGCGAATAATTATCGAACATATTCATCGCCCTCTCAAAAGATTTTGGATACTTTTGTCCCGATACATAAATCGAAGAAAACGATTGGGTTTGAGACTAAATTTGATTGCTGGTATCTATAATTATGAACTTATTCGCCAATAATAAAGAGAAATTTTGAATTACTTTCGCAAGAGGTTTATTATATTGGTCGAAAAACATATGGATTTATTGGAGTGTATTGTCTGATAACTTGAGCAAGTTATTGTCAGGAAAAAAAGCCGGGATTCAACTTGAGATATTGTCTACTAATTTTCACAAAAAGTAGACACTAAAGTTAAAAAAGTTAGACTAAAAAAGTTTGATGGCTGTGATTTTTCAAAAATACCACTAACATGAATCACATCTGCGGAATGTGGGTTAATAATTAGTAAACAAGTGAATATATTCGCCATCGCAAGGCTAGCGCTCCTTGATGATTCTTGAGATAAATTCGCCGCCCAACGAGCGGTTATACTTCACAAGGCGAGCTGTTTTGTGCCACCAGTAATACCAAATGTCAATTACTCAAGAAAACAGTGCAACTTTCCTCCGTTTGTCAGCAACCGGAGAAATAAATTTTAGCCGCTCTCAATAGGGTGTTGTCCAGTCTAATTAAGGATCGCGAATTAAATAACTTACAATTTTAATTGTTATTGTGGGATGGGCGTCCCGCCCGTCCAAAAAGGGCGGGCGGGACACCCCACTTTCAAGAGTGTAAGTTATTTAATTCTCATTCCTAATGTCGCCGATTTTTGCTAAATATAATAAGCTGTTACGCATTTAAACCACCGGGCGGGGCCTGTAGGGTGCGTCAGCTAGAACACTTACGCTTACAAGGGAAACGAGAAAGGAGCCGTGGCACCCTACAATACTATTTTAAATGCGTAACAGCTTAAGCTGTTGTGCATTTAAATTGTATATTTCGAGTCCCGATCGAACAATCGTCAAATCCTCTCCCCCTCTCCCCTTCTCCCCCTCTCCCTCTCTAATACCATAGGCAATCTAGATGCAACACAGCTTAGCAAGTAGTCGCACATAAACCGTAGTTATGTGCGACTATCAGAGATAGGGCCTAATACGTGAGAAGCAGAAATAATATCTACTTACGAAGAATCGTCGTTATAAATTCCACTCAATCTCCGGAAAAAGACTAGACTTGAGCGCAGACATATTCAGTAAAACTATCTCTATATTGCCACTGCGTTTACAAATAAAGATGGCTATAGTTAGCCTTACTGATTTTGGCAATGAAGCGGGTATTCCATCCCGCTCAATTGCGGCTCAATACCCTCTTGCTGCTAAATGCAAAGCGCGTTAGAGCGAGTCGATCTCGGAGGAATTATGATGAACCTAAATTTAGATACTATTTTCTCATCGCTGATGAACCCGGCTCTCAACGAGTTTCAGGTTTGGGCTCTGCAAAACCCGGAAGAAAGTCTCAGCAAAACGATGCTACCGCCGATCGCCCTGATTGAGGGTTTGATTGCCAACGAACCTACGTATTTGCAAGTAAAACGGCTGGCTTTCGGAGCCAATTTTTGCTGCGCGGGGCAAGTCGTGATGGGAGAGTTTGCAACGCTGGAAAAAGCACTCACATCGCCCCAGGCGCGCGGATGGCGGCTAGGTACTTCTGTACTCGATCCCGATCGCGCGCCAAACCAAGATGTCGGCGGTAGGAACCTTTTCCTGCTGTCTTTGTCCGATCGCGAAACTGACGGTAGCAGCAACCACGCGGCATTCCGAAGCTGTATGCAGAAGTATCTCTTCAACAGTGCCACAACCGATCGCCAGCAAGACGAAATCGCCCGACGGTTGCTCGATCGGCTAGCCGCAGATTATGCCGAGATGTCGCACGGTGCGGGGGGAGCGTTTTTTACCGATGTCAAGCGCGGTTGGATGGGATTTTTAGTGCGATACCTGCACTACGTCATCTTTGGGATTAATCCAGACAATCAGGAGTCGATCGAACTTCTCACCGAATTGCATTACACCCGCCAAAGCCCGCTGCACTACTTCGCCGTCGTCGGCAACCTCTTGCAAAGCCTGAACCTGTTCGGGCACGGGGATTTGTCGGCTCTAATCGAGCGTGCAGCGACTATCTATGAAAATTCCCCAGCTTTAGCCGACTTCCAAGAGGAGAGCTCGGAAAACAACGGCATGACTAAGCGGGAATTGGCGAAGCTGATGACATCGATTATGGGCATAGCGGGACTGCAAGGCCCCCTGCACCTAGGCTACACGGCAATGGGATACCGCCCTCTCCCCGCCTATAAAGGACAGCAGACGGCCGAAATTAACCCGACTGATTTTTGGGATCGGCTCGATTTGGACGATCGCCAGTCGATCGAGCTTTTCCTGCTGGAATGCGCCCGCCTCTGGGCCCCCGTAGGCGCCACCCACCGAGTCGCGACAGAGCCTTTCACCGCAACGGTAGCGGGCAAAGAGCGCACTTTCCCCGCCGGAACCAAGGTACTGATACCGCTGAGTTTGGGGCTGCTAGACGAGAGCTTCTGGGGCTCGACGGTATACGAATTCAACGCTAAGCGGGAGAACCTGTGTCCTTTTCATATGGGCTTTCATTCAGTGGGCGATCGCAGCGCGGGACGGATTTGCCCCGGTAAAGACATCGCATTGAAGATGCTCGTGGATGTCGTGAGTACCGTTGGCAAAGTCAGGCGATCGTAAAAGCCAAGATGCCTGTTCCACAAGACATGAAATTTCTTGTGGAGTGGGCGTCCCGCCCGCCCTTGAAAAGAAGTCCACCTTCACGGACTAATAAATAAAGGGGGTATCTAATAGGACACGAAATCACAGCTATTTTGAGGTTAAATAATACCATGTTAATCGAAAAAAAGCAATTAAAAGACATCGCGAATTGGATGAAAGTAGAATATCCAGCCGAGTTACCCGAAGTCTTGCAAGGTATCTTCTTTATGGACGGGAACGGTTTGCCAGACGATTGTCTGACGGTGCAAAGTGCAGAATGGAATGCGGACAATCTGACATTATTGCTGCGTGTTTTCGATCCAGTTATCTGGACATTTCATTCATCAATGGCGGGACGGATGTTACTTGAGTTCGTCAAGTTTTCTCGCTTCAATTACTTGTTCGGCTTCGATGCAACTTTGCAGCACGGACACATCACGCCGATCGTGTTTGGATGGTCTCTGCCGCAGTGGCTTGTAGATTTTTCGATCGATCGAGATCCGAGCACTCCAAATGGGGATATCTGGAATCGCACAAACTCCTTTTTTGGCAGACCTCCTGACAGCGGATATACACTTCGCCGAGTTGCAGACAAAGATGGGAACCACACATCAGCGTTTCAAGAGATGCTGTCTAAAGTTGACAGTGATTGTTTAATCATTGCCAAAGAGTGAAAATATTTAGAAAAATTACTAAATCCGCCTCTTAATTAGGCGGGTTTTGTCGATCGAAGCGGCGGGATTTGAATCAACGACCCACTAATCCCAAGTTAGATTTGCTAGCCTTTGACACTCCCCAGCTAAGCTAATCCGCATTTAAATTGCATAGTCAAATAAATTTTTCCTCTTGTGGGGTGGGCATCTTGCCCGCCCTCAACATACAAATTAAATGTACAACAGCTTATCAGGCGTGGGGATTCTTAATTCATCGACATTCCTTAAAATGTTCTGTCCTTGCGGCAGTCTTTAAACCTGATACCCGTTCAATTGAACCAAGCACCGAGTCTAACTCAGAAACATCCCAGCGGGATCATCTCCAAAAGCGTACGCTTGATAGAAGCAAGCGAGTTCGGGTATGCCTACCCTACTTAACAATTCCCAGTAGAAAAGTTAGTTTTGCTGGATTGAAACCTACATTTTCGGTTTCGGCTGTTTATAGTGTTTTCGCCGCACTTTGTCCCCCGGTTTCTGCGTAAAAGTGTGTCTTATGTCCTGTTTCACGATCGCATTGCGAGTTTAACCTTGACTATTATATTATAGCAAGCATACATTCCGAGGAAAAATCGGACAATCTGAAAAAGTTTTTTGGAGTAAAGCCGTCCTATAAGGACGGGGTTTTAGACCCAATTTATTGATAAATATTTTGGTGCTCCTCCTAACAATTGGGATCGAGATAAAACTTTTTATAATGTGCTCCAAAAGCTTGCAGTAAGAGAAGTTGAGGGGTCAAAGTAGGACTTTTGACGTTTCCCTACTCTTTTTTATGGAGAATAGCGGGCTCGAACCGCTGACCCCTACAATGCCATTGTAGTGCTCTACCAACTGAGCTAATTCCCCTTTCTTTTCGCGCTCTCAATCATGCCTTAACTGACCCATATTTGTCAAGCTTTTTGGGTAAATTAGTTTTTAACCCTTGATTGGCAAGGCTTTCGGCTTGTTTTCAAAAAATATCCTCGCTTCTGGACAATGGTCAATCCCTACTATGATTTAGTAAGTGTGTTGGGATATTTCGGTTAAATGGCTCAAACAAGACCCCATGAGGAAGTAGACGACTACCAGGGCCGCGGCTGAGACAGCAACTAGGGTGCCGGCTAGCATTAGTGAAAATTCCCGTTGCGCGATCGCCTCCTGCATTAAGTGCAAAGACCAGGCAACGAGGGCAACGTCAATTATTAAAATAGAAACCAGCATAAGTTACGATTTGTAACAGCTCACCTATTGTAACAAAACTTTGGGCTGCGTGCAGATCGGCTCAGGCGTATTTAACTTTTGCTGTAAAACCCGGAGGGAGCAGCGGAAAGCTAGTGAGAAAAAATTATAGCTTTTGGTGATAATTACAATATGCAAAGTAAATGAGAGCTAGCTCAGCTTTAGTGGTGGCGTTTTTGCGATCGCAGCGGGGAAACGGGCTTTTTTGGGGTAGGTGTGTTAGGGAAACCCGGGCCTGCGGGAGGCTCATCAACGAAGAGGATCGCCCGTTTTGAGTGTAGCTGGATGGGAGAATGGCAAAACCTAAGATCGCGATCGACTCTTTTGGTGATGAATCGGTTGATCGAGAATTCGTGAAGAGCGATGCGGTTCAAGATTACAGTCGAGTTTAACTAAAAAGAGTTACGCACTCCGCCAAAGAAACCGGGTTTTTTGCTGAATCTGTGGGCTGAAACGAATGATTTTCGGAAAAAATCCGGTTTCTGACCATCTGTAAATCAGCCATATTTATGACATACTATTTACTAACGCTTGCTTAAAATCCGTCGCACTTTTATAATAAATATCAGGATTGTCAATTAAAGCTAAGTCAATAACTTTAGCTAGCGGTTTGGGAATTGCAGAAGTGCGATCGCCAATCGGAACAGCATCACTTTGCAAAACCGCCAAAAACGGGTCTTGACCCTGCAAATTGCGCGGCAAACACCCAGTCAACATCGCATACAAACAAGCCGCCGCCGCCCACACATCAACCTCCGGCTGCACGTACTTAAAATTAATCACCTGCTGTCGCGGCATAAAACCGAGAGTCCCCACCGCGCTTCCCGTCAGAGTTTGACCGCTTAATCCCGCCAAATCAAAAGCCTTTGCTAAGCCATAATCCCCAACTTTCGCAACTTGTTTCCCGCCCACATTCGCCAGAAAAATATTCCCCGGCTTCAAATCGCGGTGAATCAAACCCTGTCCTTTACCAAAACTGCCATCAGCCAATTTTACATTCGGAATTTCCACATTGTGCGTGTAAGATAAACCATCTAAAACTTGCAAAATAATCGCCACAGCTTCATCCACAGGCAAAGTTCTAACACCGCGTTTTTCCATCAAATCAACAACACTGCCACCATTGCAGAATTCCATCGTAAAAAAGAAAGTTTCATCAGCATAACCCGACTCTTTTAAACTTACCACATTGGGATGCTTTAAATATTTCATATTTTCAACTTCCCGCAAAAACCAATTGACAGCCCGCTGATTCGCCGCTACTTTTGGCAGCATTACTTTCAGGGCAATTTGTTCTTTTGTCCGCTTATGTTCTGCCAGATACACTAAACTAAAACCACCTTTACCCAACTCCTTCCGCAACACATAATCGCCGAGAACTCCGATATTCTTGTCACCACCGACAGCTTTTAACAGAAAAGCTTTGAGCATTTCCCACAGTTGCGGTTGATTTGGGGGAATAGTCGGGGGTTTTTCCGATTTGATAGTTTTAGCAATTTCCGGGTCAAGGGCAATGCCAACTCGAAAGAAAGTATCGCTGAGTTTGAATTCATCTCCGCCTTGCAAGTCAAATTCTGGGAATTTGATATTTGCGGCTTGTTCGGGAGTTTGATGTGCTTCTCGCTGACCAATTTTTTCGCCATTAACAAACGTGCCATTTTTGCTACCAAAATCCCGCACTCGGATGTCGGGAGGATTGATATCTAGCAAGCAGTGATAGCGAGAAATCGTGCGGTGTTTGTCATCGTCGGGAATTTTTGGATAGCAATCTTTGGCGCGGCCGATGATGCAAGTTGTGCGGGTTTCAAAGGTAAATTCTTGACCTTTGAGATTGCCTTCTGTGATGGTGAGGGTGATTTTTTAACTCATATAAATTATAGATTTTGGGTTATTCAATTTGGGATTTTGGATGCTCGAAACTCTTGCTCCCCACCCTTAACAAAGGGCTAACTCTTGCTCCCCCCCTTAGCAAGGGGGGGCTGGGGGGGGTAAAACACCCGATGTTCTCAACGATTTAATCTGATCTTATCTAATCTTGCTCCCCCCCTTAGCAAGGGGGGGCTGGGGGGGGTAAAACACCCGATGTTCTCAACGATTTAATCCCCTCCACAATCACCTCTAAAACCCCATCCAAATTATGATAAACATCATCATTCATAAACCTCAAAAAATGAATTTTTGCCGACTCAATAAACTCTTGCCTTTCTGCATCATATTCTACAGCGCCATCCACAAAATGGCTGTCACCATCAACTTCCAGTGCTAATTTGATTTCTGGTGAATAAAAGTCGATCACAAATGCTGATACACTATATTGTCTGCGAAATTTACAATTCTCAAGCTGTCTGTTTCTGATACGTTTCCATAGCTCCTTTTCAGCTTCGGTCATTTCTCTGCGAAGTTTCTGTCGCTTGAATTTTTCTGAGCTTTTGTTGTAGAGTTTTGTCATTGTTATATAGGATTTTATTGTTGGTTGCTTGGTATTTTAACCCCCCCCAGCCCCCCCTTGGTAAGGGGGGGAGTAAGAGTTAGCCCCTTGCTAAGGGGGGGAGTAAGAGTTAGCCCTTTGTTAAGGGAGGAACAGGTGGGGAGGTAGAAACCGGGTTTCTTCCTGAATCTGGGTGATGATACATAAATTGTCGCAGAAACCCGGTTTCTTGAATTTGCCCAAAATCCAGAAATTTTAGCGGTGGCAGAAAAGTTCATTCTGGCTAATTGTTACAACCCGCAAGTGGCGGGGCAGATACTACAAAAAGCTACGGAAAAGGAGTCGGAAACTGATGATAGCGAGTGCCAGGTATCGGAAACGTAGAACTGGCGTGGCTTCGTTCAAAAAGTCTAGTTCACAAGTCTTAATAAAAATCTGTAACGCTTAGATGTTACAGTCTACAAGTCTCGACGCGAAAGAAGAGCAGAGACGACCACGACACCACCCGCCACCGCCACCGACCCCCTTCCCAGACCTCGAGCTCCAGGCCGCAACCCCACTTATGGGGCCTATGGGCCACCAAAGGGTGGTGTGCTTCTGGTGCTTTGGTGTTGAATTCTATCCCGCTCTTGTAGAACACAAACTCGCCATTCACACGCCATCCTACCCGATCGCCAAACGCTTCCCATATTTCTCTATCATGTTCCCTGGTTCCCCCCAGACTTTGATAGATGCGCTTCTGCACCGAAAAGCCGAAGCGCCCATCGCTGTATTTTACCCAAAGTTGGTCAATGGTACGCAAGTCCTCGCAGGGAAAATTATCAATACTTTCTGAATTCAGCCCTCCTTTTTTCTCCCTACCCGCCACCTTCAGCATCACTCTCGCCGTTTCCTCATCCGCTTCTTTCCACTTTCCTGCTGCTAATAAATCCCGCAAGTTTGTATAATCCATCCCCACGGCTGAAACCATCGGGGTAGTCTCAGGAGGCGCTGGTTTTGGCAGCGGCGTTTCAAAAGATTTTTGTGCTGGCTGAGGGCTAGCTTTTGGTGATGGCAATACCACTGGTTTCGGCATCACCAAATCCAACCATTCCTGCACCGACTGCGGGCGGTTTTGCGGTTCCAACTCCATCCCCTTAATAATCGCTGCATTCACCCTGTCGCTAATTTTATCATTGTGCTGTTTCGGCGGAGTTAAAGGAATATTTTGCTTCCTAAATAGCGAAGGAAACGGCAACTCACCAGTCAACATTACATAAAGCGTCGCAGCCAGGGAATAAACATCAGTATATGAACCAAGTTCCGCTCGTTTTTCCAACAGTTCGATGGGTGCGTAACACTCAATCCCGGAATTGCTATTAGTCCTCAATTTCCCTGGTGTCGTCACCTGTCGCGCCAAACCAAAATCAATCAAAACTGCTGACAAACCCCGCTTTCTCAGCATAATATTTTGCGGTTTAACATCGAGGTGAGTAAGTCCCTGCTTGTGAACAAAAGTCAGCGCATCTCCCACTTGCTGAATAATTTGCAAAGCTTTTGTTTCCGACAAAATGCCGTTATCTTCCAGATGTCCAGCCAAGTCAATCCCATCAATTAATTCCATCACCATGCACCACAATTCAATATCTCCAGCCATTTCGGGAAATACTTCATAAACTCGGACAACGTGGGGATGTTTGCAAGTTGCCAAACACAAAGCCTCGTTCATAAATTTGGTTTGGAGTTCGCGAAAATTTGGCTTACCTTGAGAAATGGCATTTAGGGTTTTGATCGCAACTACTTTACCTTCTTTGCTATTTTGAGCGCGGTAGGTGACACCGAATCCGCCGCCGCCGAGGATTTCTTCGATGATGTATTTGCCGTTGTGCAGTTGTTGTCCGGTGGGCCAGTGTCTCATCGTGGGTGTTTGAGGGGGAGGAGATGATGGTGTTGATTATAGCTGAAGTCGGGGAATTTTTGTGTGCTGACCTCAGAAACCCGGTTTCTTTGTAGATTTCTCGTTACTCGTCGCAAAAACTCGTAGAAACCGGGTTTCTCGCCCCACGTCAATACCTCAGAAACCCGATCAAATACTAACAGTTACTCCTCAAGCTCAAGAAACCGGGTTTTTTACCTAATCTGTGGACTACAACCAAAGATTTTCGGAAAAAACCCGGTTTCTGACTACCCGTGAGTAAGTCGTACATAAGTTTTAGTCGGAGTGAAATGGAGATTTGTGTGTTCAAATATTGTCGCTTGGTGCGTCGCTATGAGATTTTGGCTTTTTTTTGGGGATTGTCGATGGCGACGCACCCTACAAATACTGAGAATTAGTTTCTTATAAAAGGCGCTCTAATTTTTTGTACACGTCATCATCATTACGCTTGCCAACTAGAATAACTTCTACTAAATCTTCATCTGGATTAAATTTATAAACAATCCGATACTCGCCACTATCTACCCGATAATAACCCGGATATCCTATTAATTGCTTGCTATCATTGGGTAAAGGATCGACATTCAGCGCTAACACTTTTTTAGCGATTTGAGCTGCTATTTTAGGTTGCAAACCCTTGAGAAAGTCGAGAACTGTTTTTAAACCATCAAGTTTCGCCATTTGCCAGTTGTTTTAGTGTTTCTACAAAGGTTTCCGCACCCACCATTTGAGACTGACTCAACGCGGATTTTGCTGCTTTACCTAGCAGCATATCTTCTAATTCTATCAGTCGCTCAATCAAGCGCTGATAGGCATCAGCGGACATAATTACATGGCTGGGCTGGGATTTATCTGTGAGTAAAACTGGCTCGACAGCCGCTCGGTTAAAAACTGTCCCCTGTGGATTGCAGGCTTCTGCTAGGGTGTAACTTTGCATGACTGATGTTATGAGTGTGGGTTATTTCTATTTTAGGCAAAATCTGCGGGATTGGGAGGGCAATTATCGCCCATACACACCTTTAGCCAACCGCAAACTCGGTATATGGCCGTCTGTAGGGAGCGTAAAATGCCAAAACAATATCTGTCTTGGGGACTCCGGCTTCTACTAATTCATTGGCTACTCCGATTTCAGTGCCATCGCGCTCAATCCAAATTTTACCGTCTTTGATTTCGATGTAGATGAGACAGCCGAATACTCGTGTCATATCTTGCCAGCCGATGTGCAATACTTGATAGCGATCGCGCTCTAGGTCAAATATTAAGTGAGTTTCTGTATCGTTGTGCGATCGATTTTCGGTGCGGGTTTTCAAGATTTTCTGCACCAATTCACGATAATCTAGTTTCTCCACTGTACAATCTCCTCCTGCTGGGCGTTAAAAATCAACAATTTCAGTTGATGTTAGGCAATTACTCTTTGAATAAATCTCCGACTGAAAAACTCATCGTAAATATCGCTAGAAACTGCTAAATACAAAATTCGTTCTGGTTCTTTCAAGCTTAAAGCTAAACGGTAATTGAGAAATTGACCGAGAGCTGAGTGAAACTCATTTACTTCTGATGCTCCTAAAAATGATTTTATCTCGACTGCGATCTTTTGACCAGCTTTTTCGGCTGCTAAAACTTTTTCAGCCCCTAAATCTATATAAAAATCAACATCTTCAACTTTAATGAATAGAGGATCGTCTGTAATTGTCCACCCATCTTTTTCTATAGCTATTTTAACTGCATTGTGAAATCTATCTTTAGCTGCCATCAACGATTTTTAATTTGCCAGTAAGTTTAGTATAACAGATGGAAGAAACCGAGGAGGATTAATCAATGGGTAGAAAATACATGATTTAACTGGTAACGAGTAATTTTTACTCTGTAGATTCAAAAAAAAGGGGCAACTCGCGTCGCCCCTCATTTATTTAACCAACTGCAAAATTAAACTTCCACAGCAATCTTTTGTTCGGAAGCCTCCGGCGAATTCGCTTCACTTGGCGGCACAACTTGCCAGAACTTCGGCAAATATTCCGACCAATTTGCGAGAATCTTCTCAGCTTTTTTGCTGCCAGTCCGATCGCGCTGCTGCTCAATCAACTCCTTCAACTGCGCCTCCCCAGCGGTCGTAGAAACCCGCTGCATTTTCACAATCTCCCCGTTGACGTGAGCCGGGAAATTGCCATCTTCATCGAGGAAATAACCCAAGCCGCCAGTCATTCCAGCGCCGACGTTCCGGCCGACTTTTCCTAACACGACAATGACTCCGCCAGTCATGTACTCGCAGCAGTGATCGCCGGCACCCTCAATGACTGCTTTCGCCATCGAGTTACGCACCGCAAACCGTTCGCCCGCTTTACCCGCAGCCAACAGAGTTCCCCCCGTTGCGCCGTACAAGCAAGTATTCCCAACGATCGCATTTTCCGAAGCATCATAAGTCGCACCAGCCGGCGGTGCGATCGCGATTTCGCCGCCGTGCATCCCCTTACCAACGTAGTCGTTAGCTTGGCCTGACAGTCGCAGCGTCATCCCCGGCAAATTGAACGCGCCGAAGCTTTGGCCCGCGCTACCAGTGCAATTGAGGACGATCTCACCGCTAAAGCCGCTGTTGCCGTGTTGCTGTGCGATCGCACCAGCCAAACGCGCTCCCACAGTGCGATCGGTATTCACCAATTTTACACTCTTGCTAACAGTGCCGTGATTGGCGATCGCACTTTGAATCTCAGCATCCGCCAGCAAATCGTCATCCAACACTGGCCCGTTGGTGTGTACGTCGCCGTGTATCAAGAAAGATCGATCGCCCTTAGTATCCGGCAACTTGGTCAAACAATCCAAATTAATCGCTTGAGTTTTAGTTAGTTGCACCCCTTCGCGCATTGTCAGCAAATCCGCGCGGCCGATGATATCTGCGATCGACTTATAACCCAATTTCGCCAGCAAACTCCGCACTTCTTCTGCTACGAAATAGAAGAAATTGACAACGTGTTCCGGCGTTCCGGGGAACCGTTTCCGCAAGTGTTCTTGTTGAGTTGTCACCCCCACCGGACAACTATTCATGTGGCAAACGCGAGCCATAATGCAGCCTTCTGCAATCATTGCCACCGTGCCAAACCCGTACTCTTCGCCGCCCATCAAAGCGCCGACAATTACGTCCCAGCCTGTTTTAAAGCCGCCGTCAACCCGCAGCAAAACTCGATCGCGCAATTTATTTTCCATCAACACCCGGTGAACTTCAGTCAATCCGAGTTCCCACGGAGAACCTGCGTGCTTGATCGAACTAAGTGGAGATGCACCGGTGCCGCCGTCGTGACCGGAAATTTGAATCACATCAGCATTTGCCTTGGCGACACCGGCGGCTACAGTCCCGATACCGACTTCCGACACCAACTTCACCGAAACTCCTGCTTTCGGATTGATTTGGTGCAAGTCAAAAATCAACTGCGCCAAATCCTCGATCGAATAAATGTCGTGGTGAGGAGGAGGCGAAATCAGCGTGACACCCGGTTTCGACCGGCGCAAATAAGCAATGTACTCGCTCACTTTCGGCCCTGGCAATTGACCGCCTTCACCCGGTTTCGCACCTTGTGCGATTTTAATTTCGATTTGTCGGGCGTTCATCAGGTACTCGGGAGTTACGCCGAAACGCCCTGAAGCTACCTGTTTGATGGATGAAGAAGCTGTATCGCCGTTCTGCAAACCTTTCAAGTGAGGTAGCGTTTGTGAGAAACCGGCCTCGCTCACATCGTTCAGCACATTGTATCGAATCGGATCTTCGCCACCTTCGCCGGAGTTGGATTTGCCGCCGATGCGGTTCATCGCAATGGCTAGCGTTTCGTGGGCTTCCGGGGACAAAGCGCCGAGGGACATTCCGCCCGTGGCGAACCGCTTGACAACATCTGCTACAGATTCTACATCTTCGATCGCAATGGGAGGGCGATCGCTCGCAAAATCCAGCAAATCCCGCAAAGCCGTGACTGGCCGATTTTCTAGCTGTTGCTTGTAAACCTCGTAGTGATCGTAAGCCGTTTTTGCTTCGGTCCCGTTACCGTTACCGTTAGTCTGAGCCTTAAAAGTAGTCACGGCTTTGTGCAAAGCCTTCGCCATTTCCGGGCTGTTCATGTGATATTCACCGCCCCGGCGGTACTGCACAAAGCCGTAATTTTCCAGCTTTTTGAGAATCAATTCTGGGAAAGCCTGACTGTGGAAAGACATCACCTCGTTAGCCAGTTCCGCCACACTCAAACCGCCGATGCGAGAAACAGTGCCTTTGAAGCCCAAATCGAGCAGATCGCCGCCAATGCCGATCGCCTCAAAGATTTGCGCCCCCTGATAGCTAGCCAGCAGTGAAATCCCCATTTTTGACATAATCTTCAGCAAGCCGTTTTCCACCGCTGTGCGGTATCTAGCTTGAGCCTGAGACGCGGTAATATTGGGAACTTTGCCGTGCTGCATCAAGTTTTGAGTTTTGGTGTCAGACCACCAGCCGCGCACGCTTTCCAATGCCAGGTAAGGGCAAACAGCCACCGCCCCGTAACCAATCAAACAAGCGAAGTGGTGAGTGCTCCAACATTGGGCGGTATCGACAACCAGCGAAGTTTGCATCCGCAGGCCGACGCTAATTAAGTGGTGGTGAACCGCGCCAACTGCCAGGAATGGCGGAATATAAGTGAATTCTGCACTCAATCCACCAGAAGATAAATCTCCCTCTTCCTTCTCCCCTCTTCCTTCTTCCTTCTTCCTTCTTCCTTCTTCCTTCAAAAGTCGATCGCTCAAAATCAGAATTCTCGAACCCTCGCGCACGGCTTGAGCCGCCTCTTGACAAAGTTGCTCGACTGCGGTTTTCAAACCAAAAGGCCCGGCCGCAATTTTGTAAAGCGTTGACAATTCCGTTGCGGGGAAAGACTTTTGCTCTTTCAAGAAAGACAGTTCAGCGTCGTTGAGTACGGGGGAATCAATTTTTAGCAGCTTGGCATTTTCCGGGATTGTTTGCAGTAAATTGCCCCGCAAACCTACATTCATCGTCAGCGACATCACCATCCCTTCGCGCAGGGGGTCGATCGGCGGATTTGTCACTTGAGCGAACCGCTGTTTGAAATAGTTGTACAGCAACTGAGGCTTTTCTGACAACACAGCCAAGGGAACGTCATCGCCCATACAGAAAGTCGGTTCCTTCCCAGAACTCGCCATCTCCACAATCACCATGTCCAAATCTTCGGCGGTGTAGCCAAAAGCAGTTTGGGTTGCTAACAGCGTTTGCGAGTCGAGGGTTGGTGTTTCGGCAAAAGGCTGCGGCTGCAAGATTTCGCGGTTTTGTTTCAGCCATTCGCCGTAGGGGTGCCGCTTAGCAATTCGCTGCTTGAGTTGCCAATTTTTGAGAATTTCCTTGGTTTGCAGGTCAACTGCAATCATTTGTCCGGGCCCCAAACGGCCTTTTTCGACAATATCTGCTTCGGGGATATCCACAACTCCCGCTTCGGATGCCACAATTACCAAACCGTCTTTAGTAATGCAGTAGCGGGCCGGCCGCAAACCGTTGCGATCGAGCGTAGCACCTACTTGTTTGCCGTCGCTGAATACCAGCAGTGCCGGGCCGTCCCAAGGTTCTTGAATGCCGCTGTAATATTCGTAAAAATCGACAATTTCGGGATAGGTCGCCAAATCCGGCTGATTTTTGTAGGCTTCCGGCACCAGAATTGTCAGGGATTCTAGGGGGGTGCGGCCGGAGTGTACCAACAATTCCATCACGTTGTCCAAGTTTGCCGAATCGCTGCTTTCGGGATTGACGATTGGGTTGAACGTGTCGATGTCGGCTTGACTCCAATTCGGGTGAGATAAATTGGCTTGTCGCGCCTTCATCCAGGTAATATTGCCCAACAGCGTGTTAATTTCGCCGTTGTGTCCCAGCAAGCGCATGGGCTGGGCGAGGTGCCAGCGGGGCATGGTGTTGGTGCTGAAGCGGCGGTGATATACGGCAAAGGCACTTTTGTAAGCGGGATTTTTCAGGTCAGGGTAAAATTCTGCCAGTACGGCCGATCGCACCATGCCTTTATAGACGATCGTGCGGCAGGAAAAAGAGCAACTATAAAAGTCTCGGCGGGTAAAGCCGGGGCGATGTGATAGCGAGTGTCCGATCGTGCGGCGGGCCAGAAATAACTGTCTGTCGAGTTCGTCTCCGGCTAATTGCGGTGAACTGACAATTACTTGTTCGATTTGAGGTTGATTTTCTAGCGCTTGCGGGCCCAAAACCGACGGTACAATGGGAACTTTGCGCCATCCCAAAACATTGAAACCGCGATCGGTCAGAACTTCCTCAACCACCTGCCGCGCTATAATCGCTTGAAATTTATCTTGAGACAAAAACAGCATTCCCACGCCGCAGTTTTCCCGCGCCGGAGGCACAATTCCCTGTTCGGCAAACCAAGCATCCAGCAATTCCCAAGGAATCGCGGTCATCAAACCCGCACCGTCGCCGGAATCTCGATCGGCGCTGCAACCGCCGCGGTGTTCCAGACAAGTTAAAGCTGGCAGCGCTTTTTGAATAATCGAGTGAGTAGCTTCGCCGCTTTGGTTGGCAATAAAGCCCACACCGCAGGCATCTCTTTCTTCCACTAACCAGCTTTGGCCGGCGAATGGAGTTCCTCGCTGAGTCTGATGCACGTTGCTGTTTGGATCGATCGTATTACCCATGTTGATTGAATGTTATTTCCGTGATTGTGTGGTTGATGCGTTTTTATAGCTCGGAGAGAGAATGCGGCCGAGCGGTGGGAGCCTAGTAAACTTTAAAACAGCACCTTTGAAGCTGATTCGATCAAAATTTACGTCGCTGCTGCCTGTATTTAGCACTGAAACCCTGTTTGCAGATTTTAAATTATCTCGATCGAATCGCTTTGGAGATGTCTCATAGAATACGCTTCTGTTATAGAGGAGTGCTTCTTTGGGAAATCGCCGCCCTGCAACTAGATACTTTGCAGGCGATTCCCTACGGGATAGCTGCGCTTCACGAGTTTTTTGTGTGTTTTTTCCTGAGTCCGCTTCGTAGCCTTGCAGCGAACACGGGTAGATATTAAATCTAGCTTTATTTTGCTTGCTGCGCTGTTGAGTTGTTTTCGTCAGCGCCGGCAGACACCAAAGCCACCTGCCCGCTCAGTCTGTAGGTGCAATGTAGCAGCGCGGTTCACAACTCGTGAAACCTGTCTTATTGTGCAGTCAACTCTCGGGCCGCGAACATCAAGTGTATCAATAAACTGATAAAATTTCACCGATTACAGTCAGAGTTTGCGCGCAAGTCTTGTTAGCATGAGCCCAGAACCCAAGCTAAGATGCCTAGTCGAAAAAGGTTGACATTTGTCCATAACCCTAATTTGTTTTTTTTACCCACAAAGGTTTGTAAGTCATCAATGAAGCCTATTTCAGGGCTTTCTGACACATTAGGAGCATCTGGTAGAGCCAGCGCATCCTTTTTGACCGCGCCTAAAAACGGATACTTGCTTGCTGACAGGAGTGGTGGAAAGGCAGCAATTTTAGACCCAACGACTTCGCTCCCTTCGACTTCGCGATCGGGCAACGCTCTTGTTCAATTTCCCAGATTCATCTGTACACTAAAGCTCAAATCTCAAATCGACAGACACCCACAAACTTGGCATGGGTAATTTGGTTTAGCTCAACGGTGGCCGTTCTTACGGATTTGAGTCGATTGGCATTTGGGACATTTCATTTCTATTTCTTATAAAAGAAGGTAAGCGGAAAACGATAGAGACTTGAGTCCGCTCGATGCCAGGGACACGGGGGACTTCAGTAAGCGAGTAAATCTTTGTAACATACATAAGCTGTTACGCATTTAAAATACTATTGTAGGGTGCGTCAGCCCTATCTTGTTTCCCTTGCTTAGTAAGTGTTCTACCCGTGGCACCCTACAGGCCTCGTTAGTGGTTTAAATGTCGAACAGCTTATTGAGAGCAATGGCACAATCTTTAAAACGTTCAGGTTATCATAAATTTATTATGATTCAATCAAATTTATGCTATTTAGAGAATTCTAAACTTACGGTAAACAACAGTTTAGTGTTGTTGAGAAAGGTTTACGGACAGTAAGATTTATCCGTAACCAAGCGATTCGCTTGTGGATGAACTATGAAAAAGTCAATAAATTTGACCTCTACTGAGGCTGGAGAAATCATGCCTCAGCAAGCCGCCTCTTTGAAGCAAGAATCTCAGTTTCTTTAGGGCCGAGAGTGTCCAAAATCATCTCATAATGATGCCACGCCTATTAATTATCTTCTTAAGTTACTCTTCAATGAACTGCTGTCGTTCACTCAGCGTTAGCTAAGCCATTTTGTACTTAGTCTCGACTCAAGTATCAACAGATATTACATAAAAGATTAAATCTTCTTTTTAAAATCGCTCTTTCATAATTAGAGTTCCAAAATATATTAAAACAAATATAATTAATGAATAGCATGGCAGATAGAGCGAAAATAGTAGATACTAACTCTAAGAAGCTTGAGGCTTGACAGAAGCAATAGGAATAAGTAGGTATGGCTAGTAGCATAACAAATCTTTTTCTAGGATATCACATTAACGAGCAAATATACGTAGGTACTCGAACTCTAGTTTATCGCGGTCTTCGCTCTTCAGATGGGCAGGCTGTCGCGATTAAACTGCTACGAAATGATTTCCCCAGCTTCAACGAACTGGTTCACTTCCGCAACCAGTTCGTTATTGCTAAAAACTTGGAGATCCCCGGCACTGTCAAGGCTTACAGTCTGGAGACATACCATAACCACTATGCTCTGGTGATGGAAGACTTTGGCGGAATTTCCTTAAGTAGCTACCTCGCTAGTCTAGCAGAAGCTAGCAATGAAGCCCTAGAAGGCTTGCCCGTTAACGAGTTTCTTCCCATTGCGATTCAAATTGCCACTGCCCTGGACGGACTTTATCGCCACCGAGTCATCCATAAAGACCTTAAACCCGCCAACATTCTCATTAACCCCACTACCAAGCAAGTCAAACTAATTGACTTCAGCATCGCTTCCCTGCTACCTCGCGAAACCCAAGAAATTCAAAATCCCAACGCCCTTGAAGGCACCTTACCTTATATATCGCCCGAACAAACTGGGCGAATGAACCGAGGAATTGATTACCGCACGGATTTCTACTCGCTGGGAGTCACATTCTACGAACTGCTGGCGAGACAGTTGCCTTTCCAAAGCGAAGATCCGATAGAGTTAGTACACTGTCACCTTGCTAAGCAGCCTATCCCAGTCCATCACCTCAACAAAAGCGTTCCATTGGTGCTTTCGGATATTGTTAGCAAACTAATGGCGAAGAATGCTGAAGACCGCTATCAAAGTGCGATCGGACTCAAGTACGACTTGGAAAGTTGTTTGCACGAGTGGAAAGAGACAGGTGAAATAGCTAAATTTGACTTGGCAACACGAGATTTGTGCGATCGCTTCATCATCCCTGAAAAATTATACGGTAGAGAAAGCGAAGTATTCTCCCTGCTAGCAGCATTCGATCGCGTGAGTGCAGGTGGCACCGAAATGATGCTCGTTGCTGGCTTCTCCGGCATTGGCAAAACCGCTGTTGTCAACGAAGTTCACAAACCAATTGTGAGACAGCGAGGCTACTTCATTAAAGGCAAGTTCGACCAATTTCAGCGCAACCTTCCCTTTAGTGCTTTTGTACAGGCTTTTCGCGATTTAATGGGTCAATTATTGAGCGAAACAGATGCTGAGGTTGAGCAGTGGAAGGCTCAAATCCTCACAGCTTTGGGCGAGAATGCTCAAGTTGTTGTTGACGTGATTCCAGAACTAGAGCGGATTATCGGACAGCAACCTCCCGCACCAGAACTTTCTGGGAGTGCCGCTCAAAATCGATTTAATCGCTTATTTACGAACTTCATCTCTGTCTTTACAACCGAAGAACATCCTCTCGTCATCTTTTTAGACGACTTGCAATGGGCTGACTCAGCCTCGTTGAACTTGATTCAACTCCTGACGAGCGATCGCGAACGGCGTTATCTCTTTTTAATGGGAGCGTATCGAGATAACGAAGTCAGTCCCGTACACCCTTTAATGCTGACATTATCCGACATTCAAAAAACCGGGGCAACGGTAAATACCATTACTCTAGCTCCTCTAGCTCTCTCGGATTTGAATTGTCTGATTGCCGATACCTTAGCTTGCTCTACAAAGTTGGCGCTGCCCTTAACAGAACTGGTCGATCGGAAAACCAAAGGAAATCCATTTTTCAGCACGCAATTCCTCAAATCTTTGCAGGTCGATGGACTAATTGAATTTAATTTTGAGGCGCGGTATTGGCAGTGCGATATTTCCACAGTGCGAAGCTTGACACTAACGGATGATGTGGTGGAGTTCATGGCTCTTCAGTTGCAAAAGTTGCCTGCTACAACGCAAGATATTTTGAAGTTAGCTGCCTGCATTGGCAACCAGTTTGATTTAGCAACGTTAGCAATTGTTAGTGAAAAATCGCTAATAGAAACAGCAACTGTTCTATGGAAAGCGCTACAAGAAGGGCTGATTTTACCAGTTAGCGACGTTTATAAATTTTACCAAGCCGAGGGGAACAGCGAATTGCTAATGGGTAAGGGGAAGGAATCTGACCAATTACCAATTACCCATGACCAATTACCCAAATATAAATTTTTACACGATCGCGTCCAGCAAGCTGCCTATTCCCTCATCCCTCAAGAGCAAAAACTAGCGGTTCACCTGAATATTGGTGAGTTATTGTGGCAGCAAACCCCAGACGAAGAGTTAGAGGACAAACTCTTTGATATTGTCAATCAGTTAAATATCGGTGCCGGACTCATTGCAGAAGCCGATCGCCGCGAAGAACTAGCCCGACTCAATTTTCGCGTTGGAAAAAAGGCGAAAACCTCCACCGCTTATGAAGCCGCGATCGCCAACTTTAATAAAGGTTTAACCCTTTTGCCCGCTAACTCTTGGCAGACGCACTATTCTCTGACCCGCGACCTAACAATCGGTCTGGCAGAAGCCGAATATCTCAACGTCAATTTAGACCGCGCTGAAGAACTCATCGCGATCGTGCTGCAACAGAGCAAAACGCTCCTCGATCAAATTCCTGCCTACAAGCTCCAAATCGGATTGGAATTGGCACGCTATCGCATCGATCGAAGCTTAGAAAAGGGATTGCAAGTGTTAGAACGGCTCGGATTTCCTGTGGACGAACATTCTGAAACACTCTCCCAACTGCCCGATCTTGCCGATATTGAATCCCTCCCCATCGCCGAAGACGCTCGCTATCTGGCGGCGATGGACATTGCTGCCCATATTTATGCAGCGGCGGTAGTAACCAATCCCCCTATTTACGAGCTATTGGTCAAAAGGACTGTTGCCCTGGCTGGAGAGTTCGGTCAATCCCCCACGTCTGCCTACGCCTATGCCAATTACGGGATGGTACAGTCGGGTCGTGGCAATCTGGAAGTAGGGTATCAAGCGGGGCTATTGGCGATCGGCATTCTCGATCGATTTGCAGGCAACATCCTCAAATGCAAAGTTTATGCCGTTTTTAATGCCTTTATCCGCATTTGGAACGAACCGATCGAGAATACTTTAGCTCCCTTGAGTGAAGCCATCCAAAGCGGTTTAGAAACGGGAGACTACGAATATGCAGGCTATTGTATGGCGCATCGCATTGAGAGTTTGCTGTGCATGGGAGCCTCTTTAGAGTTGCTATTGGAAACCTTGGAAAAATATGTAGAACTGGCAACGCGCATCGAACAACCCTATACCCTTCTCATGCTGCGATCGTGGCAGCAAGTTGTGTTAAATTTGTCTGGACGGGCGGCTGACCCCTGCCGTTTGGTGGGTAAACATTACGATGAAAAAAGTGAGCTCGAAAAAGCGAAAGCTCAAGGGATCGATATAATCTTCCTCATCCTTTCTGCTGGCAAAATAACAGTCTTGTATTTCTTTGGGGCTTATGACGAAGCGGTAGCTTGCGGTGAAGAAGCGAGCCCCTGTCAACATTCCGTTCATGTCAAATTGTTCGAGAGCGCCCTTATCTTTTACTATGCTTTAGCCCTCCTCGCCGCTTGCCCGCAGACGGAAACCGAGCGCCAAGACTATCTCGATCGCGTAGCGGAACAACAAAAACGCCTGCAAATTTGGGCCGATCGCTTCTCTCCCTCCTTCCAGCATAAATGCGATCTCATTGAAGCAGAAAAAGCCCGCATCGAAGGCAACTTTCTCCAAGCGATCTATCTGTACGATCGCGCGATATCGGGAGCGAAGGAAAATAGTTTTATTCAAGATGAAGCCCTTGCCAATGAACTAGCAGCCAAATTCTATCTGACTTGGGGTAAAGAAAAATTTGCCCGACTTTATGCGATCGAGGCTTACTATGCCTACATTCGTTGGGGAGCAAAAGCTAAAGTCACAGATTTAGAACAACGTTATCCCCAACTACTTGCTCCGATCCTGCAACAAAATAAAGTGCTTTTACATCAAAGCGAATCAGTCCTCATTTCCACTGGCAACTCATCCATCTCCAGTTCAAGCCAAACCATTACTAGCAGCGCTACCTCCTCATGGATAGTAGATTTGCCAACAGTGATCAAAGCATCTCTTGCTATATCCAGCGAAATTGAAGTTGATCGGTTACTCTCTAGTCTCATCCAAGAGGCCATTAAAAATGCCGGAGCCGAAACAGGAGTATTCATTTTGAATGAAGAGGGAAACTGGAAAGTAGTTTTTCATTGCACCAGCACTCTTGAATGTTCCCTGCAATCTATGCCGTTAGAGGAGAGCCAGCTCATTCCTTTAAGTGTTATCAACTATGTCAAACGCACGAAAGAAACGCTAACTTTCGATGATGCCAGCGCTCAATCAAGATTTGCATCTGACCCCTACATAATCCAACATCAACCTCGGAGCCTGCTTTGCACTCCAATCTGCGAGCGAGGCAAAATGAGGGGGATTTTGTATTTGGAAAATAATTTAGCAACCGGGGCATTCACGAGCGATCGCGTCGCCATCCTCAACATCCTGTGTTCGCAAGCTGCAATTTCCTTACAGAACGCCCGACTGTATCAGCAATCCCAGGATTATGCCCAAAAACTAGAGCTTTATCTCAACGATCTCAAACAGATGCAACTGCAACTGGTACAGAATGAGAAGATGTCTGCTCTCGGCAATCTAGTAGCAGGAGTTGCCCACGAAATTAACAATCCCGTAGGCTTTATCGCAGGCAACTTGCAGCCGGCTCAAGAATACGTGGGGGATTTATTCAACTTGATTGATTTGTATCAAGAAAAATTTCCCAATCCGGGAGTGGAAATTGAAGCAGAAATTGAGGAGATGGACTTGGAGTATTTGCGAGAAGATTTGCCCAAATTGATTGGCTCAATGAATGAGGGAGTCGATCGCATCCGCAATATCAGTACGAGTTTGAGAACGTTTTCGAGGGCAGATAGCGATCGACCAGTTGCTTTCAATATTCACGACGGACTCGAAAGCACTCTGCTGATTCTCAAGCACCGTTTAAAAGCGAGCGAGTTTCGCCCTGCTATTGAAGTTGTGAAAGAGTATGGTAACTTGCCCCTCGTAAAATGCTTTCCCGGACAGTTGAACCAGGTATTTATGAACGTACTGGCCAATGCCATTGACGCTCTGGAGGAGTCAAATAAGGGGCTCAGTTTTAGTGAAATTAAAGCCCTACCCAATCAAATAACGGTTCAAACTAATCTGAGCGAAGACAAAAATCGGGTTGTGATTCGCATTAAGGATAATGGAGTGGGGATGTCGGCGGAAGTCAAGGAAAACATCTTTAACCACTTATTCACAACCAAGTGTGTGGGTGAAGGAACCGGATTAGGATTGTCGATCGCCCACCAAATTGTTGTGGAAAAACATGGAGGTACATTAGTCGTGAATTCCTGCCTCGGGCAGGGTTCGGAGTTTGTGATTTCTATTCCGGTATGAGCAGTTCGTGCTAGGCTTTAACGCAATTAGCGCCGTTTAGTAACAACAAACATACGGATATTCCGGGTTTCTAGATACCCATGCGTTTAGGATTGAAATTGTGAGTTGTAAGTTGTGAAACGTAATTTGTCTTATTGGCGTCCAATATTGTCAGTCTCGATTTTACCCGTACTGGCGATCGCCCAGTCTTTGCTTTGGAATCAACCCGGAAGAGCACAGGAGAGTCCGAGTGGCACAGGCATCTTGCCTGTGACTGAAAGCGGGCAAGATGCCCGCCCCAGTGGCACAGGCATCTTGCCTGTGATTGAGAATGGTGCAAACTCAGAGTTAAAACTGATGACTCAATCTGTACCGCCAGCTTCGAGAATTAGACAAGGCCGCCAAGTGTCTCTAAACGGCCGCATTCTCCCCCTAACTTGGACTCAGCAGCCGGCAAGCAGCACTTCTGCGAATTTCCGAACTTGGATTGCCGACGTTGGCTTGATGCAAAGTGCGGGAGTGGATTTGCTCAACACCGCCGATAGTGCCAAACAACCGGTGCAGTGGTTTTCGGTATCTTTAACCGACGCTCAAAGCTTAGCAGCGCGGGCAACCGGGCAGTATCGTTACTTAGATGTCACAGATTTTGCTAGACTTGCGGGCTGGCAGATATCAGCCGATGGAAATACTTTGAGAATCACCTCTCCGGTGACAAATATTACCGGAATTCGGCAAGCTGAGAGAGAATGGGGCGATCGCATAGTTGTGGATCTCGATCGCCCCGCCCCGTGGCAAGTCAACTTCGTCGATACACCAAGTCCATCGCCAACACCCGCACCCAACACCCCGGACGACCCCACAAAGCCCGCTATTCCCCTGCAAATCACGCCCGCAGCGCCAAACCTCGAAACACCAGACGACCCGACCAAACCCGCGCTCTCGCAGCCGCTAGCGCCCGCAGGGCCGATCGCCGGTCAAGAATGGTCGATCGCGATCGATGCCAAAGTCAATCCAACTTTAATTCAGCGTACTTTTGCAACTAGCAAACAATTGCTATCACTAAAAGTCGAACCTGCTGGCACTCAAACCAAAGTCAAAGTGACGATTCCTTTAGGTTGGCGGCCGCAAGTTTTCAGCCTGGGAAATTCCAATCGATTAGTTATCGACATTCGACCCGATTCGTTAGTAGAAAAAAATATTCTTTGGGCGCCGGGAGTGCGGTGGCGGCAGCAGTATCAAAATTTAGGAACCGCTCGTTTTCCCGTAGTTTGGTTAGAAGTTAATCCGCGTCAATCCGGTGTAAAACTTCGACCGCTTCTCAGCAATCCGCCGGCAGAGCAAGGCACAGCACCTTTACTGCAAACAGCCGAACTTTCTGGAACGGTTGCTGCAATTAATGCAGGATTTTTCAATCGGATAAATCGATTAGCTTTAGGAGCAATTCGGCGGGATAATAAATGGCTTTCCGGGCCGATATTGAACCGGGGGGCGATCGCCTGGAACGATCGGGGTGAATTTGTCATCAATCGTTTGACTTTGCAAGAAACCTTGATAACTCCAACAAATCAGCGTTTACCTATTTCTCATCTAAATAGTGCCTACGTGCAATCAGGAATCGGCCGCTACAATCCCGATTGGGGAAAAACCTATACTCCGTTTTCTGATAATGAAATAGTTGTGACAGTTGCGGGCAATCGAGTTGTCAGTCAATCTCCCGGTGGCGCACAGGGAAAAACAAATTTCCCGATTCCAGCAAACGGTTATGTTTTGGCTTTGCGTTCCAATTTTTCCCCTGCATCTCAATTAACTGCTGGCACTTTATTGCGTTTGGAAACTAACACAATTCCGGCAGATTTCAACCGTTTTCCTTACATTCTCGGCGGCGGGCCGGTGTTGGTAAAAAACAGTCGAGTTGTTTTGGATGCTAAGGCGGAAGGGTTTAGCGATGCGTATGTTCGACAGACAGCTATTCGGAGCGCGATCGGGCGAACTGCTGCGGGGAATTTGCTGATTGTAGCGGTACACAATCGCGCGGGCTCTTCGGGGCCAAATTTCGCGGAACTGGCGCAGATATTGCAGCAAATGGGTGCTGTGGAGGCTTTAAATTTGGATGGGGGAAGTTCGACGAGTTTGTATTTGGGAGGGAGTTTGCTCGATCGCCCGCCGTCTACTGCTGCGAGAGTTCATAATGCGATCGGCATTTTCATTCAACCATAAACCGTCACCTTAAATTGTAGGGTGCGTCAGCGTCTGTTATCTTCTCAACAATCGAGAATCTCCGCACTGACGCACTCTACAAACTCTTGTTCCCCCTTTATTAGACCTCTTGCAAAAATCCTTTCATCAATTTATGGGACGGGCTCTCCGGCCCGTCCCACAAGAGTTATTTTTTTTTGTGGGATGGGCATCTTGCCCGTCCTAATTATTTTTGCAATAAGTCTATTAAGGCAGGGCTATTTCATTCTCAGGAAAACCAGCCTTTTGACTCTTGTCGTGCCAAGAATGCCGACCCCACACATCCACAATTTTTTAGGCATTTGGTGGGATTGGGGTAGCCACGGGGGCAGCCCCTACCAATAGGTTTTCAGAAACCCGGTTTATTCAAAAAACCGGGTTTCTCTGTATTCTCAATCTGCCATCACAGACAACACATACTCTCCTTGATTTACTGACTGATTTGTCGAAACATCAAAAATGAAAACATCCGACTCAGCACAAACATCAACTAAACTCGGAAATTCCCCGTTTTTATTAAAGCTGAGAATTTGATAAAGCAGCTCGCCCTTTTTGACATAACTGCCCAATTGCACTCGATTTTGAATCATCCCGCCCGCCGGCGCGTAGTATTTGATCGCCGAATTCTTGGGGGTGAAAATAACTTGATGCGCCGCAGTTTCCGGGAGAGGAAATCCATCTATTTTCAATAAGCCCTTACTGGCTAAGTAATTTTTGATGCCCCGCAAGCCATTCGCCACCGACTCGGGATTCATTTCCATCCCCGAACCTAATTCTAAAGTCCAAGCTTCCACATCAAATTTGAGCGCACTTCCCAACTCTGCTAAACTCTTCTCCAGGGCCAGCCAAGGCTTGATAAACGCCTCGTCAAAAGCATCGCCGTCGTACTCGTTCATTAAGATTGCGCGATCGAGCAAAAAAGCTTTTGCACTTTCCTCGCGAGAATTAAAACAGTAAAGGTAATCTAAACTTTGATTCGTAGAACTGTGCAAATCCAGCACGTAGTCAGCATCCAAACACAAAGATTGTAGCTGATATCGGTAAAGTTCGCTGTAGGGGCGGCAACTAGGAGCGTTAATTTTTGCCAACTCTTTGGCAAAACTCAAAGCAATCGCTTTTCTGTAATTAACTTTGACAGTATCGGCATCGAGATGGATGTGAGACTGAGCAAAACCCAGAATATCTTCCCCTTTTTTTTCAAAATCCCAGAAAATTCGGTTCCAATTTACCCCATCATAAAGATTGTAGCGACCAGGGGAAAAATGGTGCGATCGCTGACTGACACCCACAGGATTGCAAACAGGAACCAGCCAAATTTCCCCGCTTAACTTGCTGCTGTCCAAAGACATTAAAAACTCAATTAATTGGTAAATCACCGCATTACCGCTAATCTCAGCACCGTGGAGGTTAGATTGGAGATAAGCTTTTTTGCCCGGAATCGCACCTTGGAACTGATAGACTTGCAGTGAAAGCCGATCGCCCGAAGCAAGCTGCACAACAGGAATAGTCGAAATAACTGGAATCATAGAGAAGGGAATGGGGAATGGGGAATTGGGCGAAGCGAAGCGGAGGGATGGGGCATGGGGCATTGGGCATTGGGCATCGGGCATGGGGCATTGGGCATCGGGCATCGGGCATTGGGCATGGGGCATCGGGCATGGGGCATCGGGCATTGGTAATTGTTACTAATGACTAATGACTAATGACTAATGACTAATGACTAATGACTAATGACTAATGACTAATGACTAATGACTTCATAGCCGATTTGCGGGCGTTGGTCTAAAATCAGTACAGTCCTCTGCTGATTTGCTTTTAGCAAGATTTCAGCATACTTACCCTGAAACCTGATAATAATCCTTGTGCCAGACACTGCCCAGAACCGCCCAGAGCTGGATCTGAAGACCATATTTCCCTTCGAGCTAGATAACTTTCAGAGAGAGGCGATCGCCGCCCTCGATGCAGGTAAATCCGTTGTCGTGTGCGCTCCCACAGGCTCCGGGAAAACGTTAATCGGCGAATACGCTATCCATCAAGCACTCTCCCGGGGGCGGCGCGTCTTCTACACCACTCCCCTCAAAGCTCTCTCCAATCAAAAGCTGCGCGACTTCCGCAGGCAATTTGGAGACGACAACGTAGGTTTGCTGACGGGTGACATCTCCTTCAATCGAGATGCCCCGATTTTGGTGATGACTACCGAAATATTTCGGAATATGCTCTACGGTACGCCGATCGGAGCTGTGGGTGCTTCCCTCACCGGAGTCGAAACCGTGGTGCTCGACGAGTGTCACTACATGAACGATCGCCAGCGCGGTACAGTCTGGGAAGAATCGATCATCTACTGTGCCGGCGAAATTCAACTGCTCGCCCTCTCAGCAACCGTAGCCAATAGCGACCAACTCACAGACTGGATCAACAAAGTCCACGGGCCCACAGAGCTTGTCTACTCAGACTTTCGGCCGGTGCCGCTGCAATTTCACTTCGCCAATCAAAAAGGGATATTTCCGCTGCTAGACGAGACTGGCAAAAGAGCCAACCTGCGGTTAATCCCCAAAAAGAAGGGGCAAAAAGTAGAAAGAGGTAGCATCCCCACTCCGAGTTTGACCGAAGTTTTGTCCCGGTTGGACGATCGAGATATGCTACCAGCAATTTACTTCATCTTCAGCCGTCGCGGGTGCGACCAAGCAGTCGCAGAAGTCGGCAATTTTTCCCTGGTTGACGAAGCCGAAACAGCCGAACTCAAACGCATCATTGACGATTTTTTACAGCGAAACCCAGAAGCAGAACGCTTCGGTCAAAAAGAAGCACTTTTAAAAGGCATCGCCGCCCACCACGCAGGCATTTTGCCCGCTTGGAAAGGTTTAGTAGAAGAACTCTTTGGCAGAGGTTTGATTAAAGTCGTATTTGCCACCGAAACCCTAGCAGCCGGGATTAATATGCCCGCCCGCACCACAGTCATTTCCACCCTGTCCAAGCGCACCGACAAGGGACACAGACTGCTAAACGCTTCAGAATTCCTGCAAATGGCCGGTCGGGCTGGTCGGCGGGGCATGGACGAGCTGGGGCACGTGGTCGCAGTGCAGACGCGCTTTGAAGGCGCAAAAGAAGCCTCCTATTTGGCAACAGCAAAAGCCGACCCCCTCGCCAGTCAGTTTACTCCCAGCTACGGCATGGTGCTGAATTTGCTGCAAACTCACACTCTCGACGAAGCTCAAGAGTTGGTAGAACGGAGTTTCGGTCAATACCTGTCTACCTTGTACTTGCAGCCGCAGCAAGAAGAATTAGACCGATTGCAAACAGAATTGGCGGTGCTGGAAGAGTCCTTGGCGGCTGGAGGTAATGTCTCTACCCTGGAAAAACAGCTCGCCCATTACGAAAAATTGCAGGCAAGACTCAAAGAAGACAAACGTTTGCTGAAAACTCTCTTGCAGCAAGCAGAAGAAGCTCGAATTAAGGAGATGTCCGTAGCTGTGGCTTTTGCAGTGCTCGGCACGGTTCTGAGTCTCAAAGGCAAGCACGTTCCGACAGCTAAACGATCGCACACAAATCCCGTACCCGCCGTATTGGTTGCCAAAATCGCAGGTTCGGGTCAAGCACCAAATTTGGTCTGCTTGGGCAAAGATAACCGCTGGTATGTCGTCGCCATTAGCGATGTCGCTACCCTGCACGCCGAATTACCCCGCTTGAGTGTTGCAGATACCTTGAACCCGCCGTCGGAAATGCCCCTGAGACTCGGCCAGTGCCGCTTGGCAAATGAAGAAACTGCTTCAATCGCTCAATCGATCCCAGAATTGCCCGCACCGGAACCGAGCCCAGAGGCGATCGAGCAACAGCAGAAAATCGCAGCCCTAGAAGCTAAGCTAGAAATTCACCCGGTTCTAGAATGGGGCAATCCCGGTACTTTGCTCAAACGCCAGCGCCGCCGGGAAGAATTGAAAAAAGAAATCCGCAAAAGCGAACAAGACTTAGAAAAGCAGCGAGCTCGCTACTGGGAGCAATTTCTCAACTTAATCGACATCTTGCTCAATTTTGGCTGCTTGGAAAGAGTAGTTTCGGCAGATGGAAATCGAGATGACTCCTCCGACAGGTTGGTGCCGACAATCTTGGGCCAAGCTTGTGCAGCCATTCGCGGCGATAACGAACTGTGGTTGGGTTTGTCGCTGATGTCTGCCGAGTTTGACGAACTCGACCCCCACCACCTCGCTGCTGCTTGCGCCGCCTTAGTTACAGAAGTTTCCAGGCCTGACAGTTGGACTCACTACTCGCTGTCGCCGGAAGTTTTGGCACCTTTGGACAATCTGCAAAAAGGCCTCCGCCGCCGATTGTTTCAAGTGCAGTACCGTCATGAAGCTGCAATCCCGATTTGGCTGGAACGGGATTTAGTGACTTTGGTCGAACAGTGGGCTCTGGGCGTTGAATGGCTGGAACTGATTAGCCATACGAGTTTGGATGAAGGGGATGTGGTGCGGATTTTGCGCCGGACTTTGGATTTCTTGTCTCAGATTCCTCATGTTCCTCACGTCTCGGATTCTTTGCGGAGGAATGCTTTTCGGGCGATGCAGTTAATCGATCGATTCCCGGTGAATGAAGCTGCAACTCAGTAACTTTTGAGTTGTAAGTTGACAGTTGACAGTTGACAGTTGACAGTTGACAGTTGACAGTTGACAGTTGGCTGTAAGCATTAGTGTCAAGTTAAGCCTGAAACCATGTCTAAATCAGGGTTGTAGCCGAGTCTAGATCCCCCTAAATCCCCCTTAAGAAGGGGGACTTTGAGCCGAATCCTCCTTATTAAGGGGGGTTAGGGGGGATCTAGACTTCGCTACAAACAAGAGAGACGGTCGGTTTAACGTGTTTGTTGACACCAACGGGCTGTCAACAGTCCCGCATCTAAATTGTATTTTTGGTTTTTCAACTAAAACAGCAGGAGTCCCGCACTCTACCTGTACAAGGAGTGAGTGACGGGATGAATGCGCGTGAGTAAAGAGATCCGCCCCCGAACAAAACCGACAATCTTTAGATATCGGAAAGTGAGGGGGCGGTCGATGAACGAACAAATCTTGCTCTGCCGCTCGCCATCGTCCGTTTCACGAGATAGAATAATATCATAGTTTGTGAAGATAATGCCCCAAGTAATCACCGCCAAGTTGAAACTAAACCTGACCACCGAGCAAAAAGCCTTGGTGTCTCAGACGGCCTTAGCTTACCGGGATGCCTTGAACTATACTTCACAAGTCGCTTTTGAAGCGGGTAAAACCAGTAATGGCGCTAAATTGCAGACAACTGTCTACAACGAATTGCGAGTGCGATTTGGGCTGGGAGCGCAAATGGCTTGCAATGTACCCAGACAAGTATCTGCTACCTACAAGACCCTTTGGTCTAAAGTAAAACAATCTAACGATGCTATTGCCAAAGGCTACACAAAGAGACGGTATAAAGGGCTAGATAAACCCCCTAGATATATTTCTCGAACCTGTACCCTAAACTATCAACGGGACTACTCTTTTAAGACCGAGCAGCAAGTGAGCATTATCACGCTGCAAGGTAGAATAGTAGTGCCATATGCTGGCTACAGCAAGCATCTAGATTTAATTGCCAATGGCGCTAAAATTGGAGCTGCTAAAATTGTCTATCAGCGTTCTTCTAAAGTCTACTACTTAATGACAAGCATTGAAGTAGAAGTACCTGAGCTAGATCCACTAAAAATAACCAGAATTTCTGGCGTCGATGTGGGTATGCGCTACTTAGCGGTGGAAACAGACTTACAAAACAAGTCTAAATTCTACTCAGGAAAAGAAGCTAGACATAAAGCCAACCGCTATCACAAAGCTAGACAGACTCTTCAGCGTAAAGACACTCGTTCGGCAAAGCGAAGACTAATCGCGTTATCTGGAAGAGAAAGACGGTTTATCGCTGATGTGAACCACCAAATCAGCAAGGAAATTGCCAAGCCTAACAGCCTGATTGGACTAGAGAACTTGACCGGAATCCGAGATAGAACTAAGTCTAAGTCTGGGAAAAATGCTAGCAAAAAACAGCGCAGAGCTAATAGAAATAAGGCTAAATGGTCATTTGCCGAATTGCACGGGCATATCGACTACAAAGCCAATCTAAATGGTTCGTTAGCAACTAAAGTTTCGGCTCATTATACATCGAAAAGTTGCCCTAAATGTGGACATACTTCGGATGCTAATAGACCTAACAAAGGACTCTTGTTTCGATGCGAATGTTGTAGTCATGAGTTACACGCTGATTTGGTGGGTGCGCGAAATATTACAATGAGAACGCTGCTAGTTCGGCAAGACTGGACTAGCACGGGGAGCTTGTCAGCATCCCCTAATGTGTCGAACGTTGAAACCAAAGCCGAAATCCTATCTAGGTTCTCGGAATTGCGGTGGAGTTCAGATACAAGCCCCCATCATAGCGGTACTCCGCTTGATTGTGGGTAGTTGACGCAAATGCACCCACATTTTAATCCCAAATCTAAAATCCAAAATCCAAAATCGCTCGATCGCATATTTTCCTGATTCAGGTTGCAGAACAGGATAGAAAATTGTATGGTGCGGATCGCTCTTAATTGTTATTGAATTTTTGTCTAGCGGTGTGGTGGCTAATTCTCATATTTATGCAACAAATCAAAAAGTCTCATCAAATGCCTGATGCCTGCTCCCAGGGTCAAAATTTTCGCTTTTTCACTTTCTTGCAAAGAGTCTTTATTGGAACTCTAGCGAGTACATTACTCAATCTCTTCATCATATTTCCCTCTCCGAGTTTCGCAGAAGTAGTTCTGGGCGTTGTTCGCAGTTCCGAGAATTCTCCCGATTGGGTGAAAATTACCACGCGCCTCTGGGAAAGCGGCATTGCTTACAAACCAATCAATCTCGAAGAAATCAAAAACTTGGCGGATTTAGCAGGCGTTAACGTGCTGTTTTTGCCCGACATTGAAACTTTGACTCCGGCGCAAATTAAAGTTTTAGAAGCTTGGGTATCCCAGGGCGGGCGCTTGATTGCTTCGGGCCCAGTCGGCCGCAGTTCCCCGGCCTTGGTGCGCCAATCTTTACGATCGCTCCTCGGGGCCTATTGGGCTTTTCCGTTAACCCAGCGGGCGGCGCTGCAACCCCGCACGCGCTGCCGGGATCTCGCCTGCACCGCTTCTAACAATTGGATGCCGGCTGCACAACAAAATGGCTCAGTCCAAGGCGGTGTCTTGATTCCCGCCGACGCGAACAGTCAAACAGTCGCTACTTGGAAAGATAGTTCCGGTTCCTCCGCAGCCATCGCCACCGATCGCGCTACCTATCTCGGCTGGCGCTGGGGTAGCGAAGGTTCGGCAAATGTAGACAAGGCTTGGCTGCAAGCCTCGATCGCCCGCTGGGGAGGCACAATCGCTTCGCAGCCTGTAGCGCCACCCACAGCGACCGCTCCCGCACTGCCAAATCCCCCCTCCAGAGTCACTAGAAACACCCCTAATTCGCCGCGCAGTACCCCGCTGAGCCGACTTTCTCCCTCTCTCTCTCCCTCGCTTCCCGATCCAGTACCTACAACTTTTACAGACCCTTCGGATCAGTCAGCGCCGGCGGGTTTGGACGTGCAGGCAAATTCTAATAAGCCGATCGTCAGCATTGAAGCGTATTTGATGCGCCAAGAACTCACCAACCTCCTCGGCAGGTTTGAAAGCGCCCTGACAGCAGCTAATTCAGGTAATACCGCCGTCAATCTCAATGCTGCTACCCCCCCTCAACTGGTGGCGGCAAGCAACAGTGGCGGCGGCCCGGCTGCGACTCGCCCGCCTGTTCTGCAAGGGGCAACGGCGCGGGCGATCGCCTCTGCGCGGCAGGTTTTGCAAACTTTCGACCAACTTCTGCAAGAGCAAAAGTACGCGGAGGCTCGATCGCAGTGGGTGGAAGCGCGGCAGTTGCTGTGGCAAAATTATCCCCAGGAAGGGCAGCGCGTTGGGGCGGAAATTCGGGCGGTTTGGCTCGATCGGGGTACGATCGTCGCAGCGCGATCGGAACAAGGTTTGGCGGCAGTGTTCGATCGGCTCGCCACCGCCGGTATCAACACCGTTTTCTTTGAAACTTTGAATGCCGGATATACAATTTATCCCAGTCAAGTTGCACCGCAACAAAACCCCCTCACAGTTGGCTGGGACCCGCTGGAATCTGCGGTTAAATTGGCTCGCGAGCGAGGCATGGAATTGCACGCTTGGGTTTGGATTTTTGCCACAGGAAATAAGCGCCACAATACTTTAATTGGCAAACCTAGTTCTTATCCCGGGCCGGTGCTTTCTGCTCATCCAGATTGGGCAAATATTGATAATAAAGGGCGGCGCCAACACGTCAATGATGGTAAATTTTATATCGACCCGGCGAACCCGGAAGCGCGCAGTTATTTGCTGCAAATTGTTAGCGAAATTGCCAGTAAGTACAAAGTAGATGGGGTGCAATTAGACTATATTCGCTACCCTTTTCAAGATGACAATGCGGGTTTCACCTACGGTTACGGTATTGCGGCGAGGCAGCAATTTAAGCAGTTGACTGGTGCAGATCCGGTGAATATTTCGCCTAGTTCCGGCAATTTGTGGCGGCAGTGGGTTGAGTTTAAAACTAATCAAATTAATACTTTTGTAGCTGAAGTTTCTCAGCTTTTGCGGCAGAATTCTCCGCGCACTATTCTGTCGGTGGCGGTGTTTCCGCACCCGGAAAGTCAGCGGATTTACAAAATTCAGCAAAATTGGGAAGTTTGGGCTCGTCAGGGAATTGTAGATTTGATTGTGCCGATGACTTATGCTTTGGATACGAACCGACTTCAGCGCATCACCGAACCGCTGGTAAAGGAACAAATTCTGGGTTCGGCTTTGATTTCTCCGTCGGTTAAATTGTTGACTCTCCCGGAAGTTGTGGCGATCGACCAAATTCAAGCTTTGCGCGATTTGCCGACTGGGGGTTATGCTATTTTTGCGGTGGAAAGTATCAGCAGCGGGATGCAGGGGTTTTTTAACCGCACTCAAGGCCGATCGGTGCGTTCCACTTCTGCTGCGGAGCCGATTCCTTACCGGCAGCCGTTTGCGGCCGCAGCTTCGCGCTATACTGCTCTCAAGCAGGAATGGAGTTTTTTGTTGGCTAACAATCAGTTGCGGGTGTCGGAATCTGAACTGAAAGTTTTGCAAAGTCGATCGGACGAATTGGCGCAAGCTTTGAGCAAATTGGCGGCAAATCCTTCTACGGAAAGTTTAGCAACTGCTAAAAGATTGTTGGGGAGTTTTCAATCTCAATTTCAATCTTCGATGCGCTTGCAGTCTGGGGAGAATAGCTATCAGGTGCAAACTTGGCAAAATCGTTTGGAGAGTTTGGATATGCTGTTGCGTTACGGCGAAAGGGTGGAGTTGAATCGCAGGTAAATGCAGGTTTTTGGGGGGAGTTATTGTTAGCTACTGTTTGTTCAAACTGAGATATTGCAATATTCTCAATAACCCTTCTCTGAGCGGGTTCTCCGGCTCACCCACCCCACAAGAAAATGTAGTTGTTGTGGAACAGGCATCTTGCCTGTTCCACAAGAGATGAATTTTATTGTGGAACAGGCATCTTGCCTGTTCCTAAATAAGTAATGGAGAATGGTGCAATAGATCGGATAATTTCGATTTAGGTCGATCGCACAAAATTATCTCTATCAGTAGTTGCGAAAAAACTCTGAGTATAAAGAGGCTATATTGAGTTAAATTGATCGGCGGTACAGTCGTCAGTAAACTACAGCATCAGGAGAAAAGCAAGGGCAAAGGGAACATAATTTACAATCAAAACTCCCAACAATTACCAATGCCCAATTCCCTGTTTGGCCAAATCCCAATTCCTCTGAGGATGAATATGTTTCCTAAACCCCTCAATCGCTTTGCTACCAAAATTATCGGCAAAGCTCCATTACAAACTGTACTCGTAGTTCCTTTTTTAGTGCAAATTGTCGGCACCGTAGGACTTGTAGGTTGGCTGTCCTTCCAAAACGGTCAGCGGGCAGTCAACGATGTTGCCGCTCAGTTGCGGGGAGAAATTAGCGATCGCATCAAAGACCGCATGGAAAATTATATGTCAATTCCCCACATTGTCAATCACCTGAACGTTCAAGACATAAAATTGGGGCAGTTGAACCTAGAAGACAAACCAAAACTCGAACTTCATTTCCTCGAACAAATTCAATATTTTGATTCGATCAGCATCATTTACACAGCCACAGAAAATGGAGAACACTCGGGAGCAATCCGCGCTAAAGATCGAATTCTTATCTCTGCTGCCGACAGCTCTACAGGCAATAAATTAGCTCGATATACTGCTGACTCTCAGGGAAACCGCATTCAATTAGTGGAAATTTCAGCCGCTATTTACGACCCGCGAATTCGCCCTTGGTACATAGCTGCCGCTGCGGCAAAAAAACCTATTTGGACTCCTATTTATACAGATTTTTTGACTAGGGAACTGGCAATTACTGCTGCTTTGCCTATCTACGATGACGCTGGCAAACTGTTAGGAGTAGCTGGCAGCGATTTGCTGTTTTCCAGAATCAAAGAATTTCTCGTCAGCCTCAAAATTGGCAAGTCGGGACAAACTTTTGTGATGGAGCGATCGGGGATGTTAATTGCCACTTCAACGGCGAGTCCAGAATTCGTGGTGGAAGGTAAAGAAACAAGACGCATCAAAGCTTCAGAAAGCGAGAATCCGGTAATTCGCCAAACCGCACAGCATTTAGAGAAATCCTACGACAGCTTAGCTAAAATCTCTCATTCTCAACAGCTTACTTTTGATGTTGACGGTAAACGAAATTTTATGCAGGTAGCTCCTTTTGAAGACGATCGAGGGTTGGATTGGCTGATTGTCGTAGTTGTGCCAGAGTCCGACTTTATGCAGCAAATTAACCTCAACACGCGCACGACTTTTTTGCTGTCGGTTGCAGCTTTGATGGGGGCGACAATTCTGGGGATTCTTACTGCTAAATGGGTGGTGCGGCCGATTTTAAAATTGAATGCGGCGGCGAAAGCTTTGGCGCGAAATGAATGGGATACAAAGCTGACTCTGAATCGCGAAGATGAACTCGGAGAACTTGCCGCTTCTTTTAACAGCATGGCAGAGCAATTGCAGCATTCATTTACTTCGCTCTCGGAAAGCGAAAGCCGAGTTAAACAATTTCTCAATGCAGTACCGCTAGGCATTTTTATTGCAGATGCAAACGGTCATCCCCACTACATTAATCCTACAGGAGAGCAGCTTTTAGGTCAAGGACTTGTGGAAGCCGATGCCGAAAATTTGCGCCAATCCTACGGAGCTTATTTAGGTGGAACTCAGGAAATTTATCCAGCGGAACGCGACCCAATGTTAAATGCTTTGCAGGGCAAAAGTGTCACTGTTGATGACATTGAAATCTCCTCGGCTGACAAAACTATTCCCATGCAAATTTCAGGAACTCCTATTTACGACGCCCAAAGAAATATTATCTACGCGATGTGCGCTTTTCAAGATATTACGGAACGCAAACTAGCGGAGAAACTGTTAACGGAATACAACCAAAATTTAGCAGTGCAAGTTGCAGAACGCACCGCCGCTCTTGCTAAGGCAAAAGAAAAGTTTTCCAAAGCTTTTCGTTTGAGTCCGAATGCGATTACGATCACGAGAATCAGTGACGGTTGCCACATAGAAGTCAATGACAGTTTCTGCCGGATGATCGGCTACAATCACAAAGAAATTATTGGAAAAACAGCGGTGCAGCTCAATTTTTGGGCGAGTTTGGGAGAGCGCGACCGGATGATTCAAATGTTAAAAAACAAGAGGGCACTTCACAATTACGAACTCAGGTTTCGCAATAAAAATGGTGCAGAAAGAACGGCGCTGCTGTCGATCGAAACCATTGATATTGACGGAGAAGCTTGTTTTTTGTCGATTTCTAGCGATATTACCGATCGCCAAAAAGCAGAAACTGCCCTCCGGGAAGCAGAAGAAAAGTACCGCAACATTTATGAAAATGCTTTGAATGGAATTTTTCAAACTGCTAGTGACGGAAAATACATCAGCGCCAACCCCGCTTTAGCTCACCTGTACGGTTACGAATCGGCCTCCGAATTAATAGCAGCACAGCCCAATTTCAAGAACCAGCTTTACGTGAAACCCAACCGCCGCGACGAATTTGCAGTGCTGATAAAGGAGTACGGGATACTGTCAAACTTTGAATCGGAAATTTACCGCAAAGATGGCAGCATAATCTGGGTTTCCGAAAATTGTCGCGCTGTCTGCGATGAAGCAGGAAACATACTTTACTACGAAGGTTTTATTGAAGACATTACTGCTAGCAAACAAGCGGGAATCAAAATGCAGCAGGCGAAAGAAGCGGCCGAAGCAGCCAACAAAGCTAAGAGTACCTTTCTCGCCAATATGAGCCACGAATTGCGATCGCCCCTGAACGCAGTCATCGGCTTTGCTCAAGTCATGATCCGCAGTAAAAATCTGTCTCCCGAAAATCAAGAAGATGTCGGAATTATCCTGCGGAGTGGCGAACATTTGCTGGCTTTAATTAACCAAGTTTTAGACTTGTCAAAAATCGAAGCCGGCCGCACTACCATTAATGAAAAAAACTTCGATTTGTACCGTCTGCTAGACGATTTAGAAGATATGTTTGCTCTCAAAGCTGAGCAAAAAGGCTTGCAATTAATCTTCGACCGGGACGCGGAAGTTCCTCATTACATTTCCACCGATGAAGTGAAATTGCGCCAAGTATTAATTAATTTGCTCAACAATGCCATTAAATTTACTTCAGAAGGGGGAGTGTCGGTGCAAGTTAAAGGAGGCAGGGGGAAGGTACACAAAAACAGCGCCGACCAATTGCCCGATCGCTACTCGCTGCATTTTGAAGTTCAAGATACCGGTGGAGGCATTGCTGCTGAGGAAATCGAGCAGTTGTTTGAAGCATTCGTGCAGACAAAAACAGGCAAAGATTCTCAAGAAGGAACGGGTTTAGGTTTAGCGATCAGCCGCCAGTTCGTGCAATTAATGGGAGGTGAAATTACTGTTAGCAGCGAGGTCGGAAAGGGTGCAGTGTTTCAGTTTGACATCCAAGTTCATCTGGTTGAATCTGCTGATATTGAAAGCAAAAAAACTCAACGCCGAGTTGTTGCCCTGGAACCGAATCAGCCGAGTTACCGGTTGCTAATTGTGGACGACAAACCCCTGAACCGCCAACTGTTGGTAAAACTTCTGAGTCCGCTCGGATTTGAGTTGAGAGAAGCGAGTAACGGTAAAGAAGCGGTGGATATTTTTATGGAGTGGGAACCGCATCTGATTTGGATGGACATGAGAATGCCCGTAATGGACGGGTACGAGGCAACGAAACAGATTAAAACTACAACTGGCGGGCAAGCAACGGCAATTGTGGCCTTGACTGCTAGCGTTTTGGAGGAAGAACGGGCGGTGATTCTTTCGGCTGGTTGCGATGATTTTATGCGGAAACCGTTCCGAGAAGAGGATATCTTTGCGGCAATGGGCAAACATTTAGGAGTACGCTATATTTATGAAGATCCAACAGCAGTCAGTGCGGCAGGTGCAGGAGAGTCAAGTCAGCAGGTGCTGACACCGGAGGATTTCGCCTCTGTTTCTCCAGACTGGACGGCCCAATTCAAGCAAAATATTTTGAGTGTGGACATGGAGGCGATCGCCAGTTCGATCGCGCAAATGGGCACTGTCAACCCCTCGCTGGCTGACACGCTTCAAGATTGCATTAATAATTTTGAATACGACAGAATTTTGAACACAATCGATCTCAGCGAAAACCAATAAATACCCGATGACTTCAACTTTACCGAAAACCAATCGAGCTAATATTTTAGTAGTGGACGACACGCCAGAAAACCTGCGGCTGCTGGCAGGAATTTTGAGCGAAAAAGGCTATCAAGTTCGCCCGGTTCCCAACGGCAAGCTAGCACTGTCTGCGGCTCAAAAAATTCCCCCAGATCTAGTGCTGCTGGATATTATGATGCCGGAGATGGACGGCTACGAAGTTTGTCAGCGGCTAAAAGAGTCTGAAGCAACAAAAGACATTCCGGTGATTTTCATCAGTGCGATTAACGACGTGATGGATAAAGTTAAAGCTTTTGCTGTTGGGGGAGTGGACTTTATTACTAAACCGTTTCAGGTTGAAGAAGTTTTAGCCCGGATAGAAACACATTTAAAAATTTGTTCGCTGCAACAAACTTTGCAAGAAAAAAATCAAGATTTAGCAACTGCGATCCACCAACTGCAAGCCACCCAAGAGCATTTGATTCAATCGGAAAAAATGGCGGCACTGGGACAACTGATTGCCGGCATTGCCCACGAAATCAATACCCCCCTGGGCATTATAGGTTCATCTATTAATAATATAGCTAATTTTTGGGACGATAATTTAGAAAAATTGCCTCATTTTTTTCAACATCTTTCTGAAGAAAGCCAAGCTTATTTTTTAACTTTACTGTACAGAGCTACCCATCAACAAATTTTATTTACCAGCCGAGAAAAGCGGAGATTCAAGCAGAAGTTGACGGGGGATTTGATGGCCGCCTCAGTTGAAAAGCCCGATGAAATTGCGGATACTTTAGTTGACATGGAAATCTACGAAAACATAGAGCAGTTGTTGCCGCTTTTTAAATTGCCGGATTGGGAAGTAGTTTTAAATACTGCTTACCAGTTTGCGAGCTTTAAAAAAAGTATTAGCCTGATCCAAAGAGCGACAGCGAAGTCTGGAAAAGTAGTATTTGCCTTGAAAACCTACGCTCATTTCGATAGCAAACAAGAAAAAGTCCAGGCAAACTTGAATGACGGCATTGAAACGGTGTTAACCCTTTATCAAAATCAACTGAAACACGGTATAGAAGTAGTTAAAGATTATGGAGATTTACCCAAAATTATGTGCTATCCCGATGACTTAAATCAAGTTTGGACGAATCTCGTTCACAATGCCCTGCAAGCAATGGATTATAAAGGTATTTTGACTATTGAAACTCAACAGCAAGAGGCAAATATTGTGCTTAAATTTACTGATAACGGCAAAGGCATTCCCCCAGAAGTTATTCCCAAAATTTTTCAGCCATTTTTTACGACGAAATCTGCGGGCGAAGGTAGCGGTTTGGGATTGGATATTGTGAGGACAATTATTGAAAAACACGAAGGCAAAATTGGTGTAGAGTCTGTACCGGGGCAGACAACCTTTACAGTCTCGCTGCCAATTTAGCGAACAAAACTTGCCCGCAGGGGGCTGATTCCCGGTAGCGCGGCACTTTTGCTGACAAAGACAAGATTTATTGCGAGAAACCGGATTTCAGTTCGCAAGTCCTCTTAAAATAATACCATTTTTAATTTTAGATTTTCGATGGGAATGACTGATGATATAAAGGTTTGGATATGGCATAAGCTGTTACGCATTTAAAATAGTATTGTAGGGTGCCACGGCTCCTTTCTCGTTTCCCTTGTAAGCGTAAGTGTTCTACCCGTGGCACCCTACAGGCCTCGTTAGTGGTTTAAATGCTCCACAGCATACATTTGCATTCTTTCTTGAAAATGGTATAAGATAGGGGACAGATATCCTGCATCCTCGCCCGAAATCAATAATGTAGAAGCAAGTGAAGTTGGTAAACCCACTAAAATTAAAGCAGAGAGGAAAAGATGAATAAGCCTGTAATTCTTTGCGTTGACGATGAACCCGATATATTGAATACTCTCAAGATGCAGCTAAAGAATGAATTTAAAAATGATTACTTTTATGAATTAGCTGAAAGTGGTGATGAAGCTTTAGATTTACTTAAGGATTTTCAAGAAAAATTTCAGGTTATTGTGGTTATTTCTGATTGGCTGATGCCGGGAATCAAAGGTGACGAATTTTTAATTAAAGTTTACCAAAAATATCCTAAAATTATTAAGGTTATGTTGACTGGACAAGCGGATGCAGCGGCACTTCAGCGGGCAGTAAAAGAAGCTGATTTATACTGGTGTTTGTACAAACCCTGGCAAAGCAAAGACTTAATAGAGACTATAAAATCTGGGCTGGCTAAGTTATGAAAAAACCTGTAATTGTGTGTATTGATGACGAACCGGATGTTTTGAACAGTTTAAAGATTGAACTGAAAAAGGCGATCGGCGATCGGTGTATTATTGAAACGGCGGAAGGGGGGGCTGATGCTTTAGAGTTGCTGGCAGATTTGCAGGCCGATGAATACGAGATTGCTTTGGTGCTTTCCGATTATATCATGCCGGATATTAAAGGGGACGAACTTCTCAGAAGAATTCACGAGAGCTCGCCGGATACGCTGACTATTATGCTGACGGGGCAAGCAGATTTGGAAGCCCTGAGTAATGCTATCAAATATGCTAAATTGTACCGTTATATCCCTAAACCTTGGCAAAATGAAGACTTGAAATTAACGGTACTAGAAGCAGTTCACAGTTACTTGCAAGACCAAAAGTTAACAGATGAAATCCAGAAGCGGCAAGAAGTAAACGAGGAGTTAAAGCTAGCAAATGAGGCGCTGTCTGCGAGTGAAAGCCGCTTGAATCAATTTTTAGAAGCTTTGCCAGTGGGGGTATCTGTTTACAATCCAGACGGCTCGATCGCCTATTTCAACCAGACAGCGGGGGAATTGCTGGGTGCAGACACTATCTCGGAAAGCACTGCGAAACAATTAGCTGCAACTTATCAACTTTATGTTGCCAATACTGATGAGCTTTACCCGCCGGAGAATCTGCCAATTTTGCGGGCGCTGAAAGGAGAATTTGTCAGGGTTGACGATGTAGAAATCCGTCAAGATGGCAAAATAATTGCGATCGAGATCAATAGCACGCCGATTTTTGACGCTAGCGGAAATGTTGCTTATGCGATCGCCGCTTTTCAAGATATTAGCGATCGCAAACAAGCCGAAAAAATACTAGCAGATTACCACCATACCTTAGAAGCCCAAATTGACGAACGCACAGAACAACTCCAACAAGCCGCATTAGCTGCTGAAGCCGCAAACCAAGCTAAAAGCACGTTTCTTGCCAATATGAGCCACGAGTTGCGCACCCCTCTCAATTCCATACTGGGATTTGCACAAATCATGGAACCCAGCCCCAATCTTACTGTCGAAAACCGGGAAAATCTGAGGATTATTCACCGCAGCGGCGAACACTTGCTGACGCTGATCAATCAAGCCTTAGACTTGTCAAAAATCGAAGCGGGGCGAATGACGATCGACCCGAAAAACTTCGACCTCTACCGCTTGCTTGACGACTTGCAAGATATGTTCCAACTGCGGGCACAAAGCCAACAATTGCAGTTGCTTTTCCAGCGCGAGGCTGACGTTCCCCAGTACGTGCGAACCGATGATGTTAAACTGCGGCAAGTGCTAATCAATCTCCTCAGCAATGCCATTAAATTTACGCAAGCAGGCGAGATTATATTAAGAGTTATAAAGTTAGAAACTTCGGGAGTTATTGATTTATTGGACAGTCCAACAGTTGTCTTTGATACCACAACAAGTATTCGGGAATTTGCGATAATTAGCAGGAATTTTGAGGTAGAGTTGAGGGAAGAGACTGATAATTTAAAGAGCGATCGAACGGTTTTCCTTCAGTTTGAAATAGAAGATACAGGAGTTGGCATTGCTCCCGAAGAATTGGGCAATGTTTTTAAAGCCTTTGTGCAAACAGCTTCCGGTCAAAAAGCTCAGAAAGGGACGGGTTTAGGATTGACTATCAGCCGTCAATTTGTCCGCCTGATGGGAGGAGAAATCGTTGTAGAAAGTGAACTGGAACTCGGCACTACTTTTAAATTTGAGATTCCAGTCAGTGCGGTTTATGCTGGTGATGTTCCCGCCCCGCAAATTAACCGCGAAGTTATTGGGTTGGAACCAAATCAACCCTGCTACCGGATTTTAATTGTGGACGATCGCGAAGACAACCGCCAACTTTTAGTCAAAATGCTTTCTCCCTTGGGTTTCGGGCTGCAACAAGCCACCAACGGCCGCGAAGCAATAGAAATGTGGGAAGCTTGGCACCCGCACTTAATTTTGATGGATGTGCGAATGCCAGTGATGGATGGCTACGAAGCTACTAAACAAATTAAGGTCAGAATACAGCAGAGAGAGCAAGAGCAGCAAGGAAACGGGGAAATGACTATTTCCCCTCCAGACTCCCCGATTCCGAAGATTGTTGCTTTGACAGCTAGTACAATTGAAGGCAGGCGATCGTTTGCTTTATTGGTCGGCTGCGACGATTTTATTAGCAAACCTTTCCGCAAAACAGATATATTTGATACCCTAAACAAACATTTGGGGGTGAAGTATCTCTACTCTAACTCAACGGACTTTATCTCAACAGGCGATCGAAATAATCTATGTGACTCCCCCTATACTGCTGCGCTTGCTTATTCGCCCCAACTTCCCGCAGAATGGATAGACAACATGAAGCAGGTAATCCGCAGTGCTGATTTTGACTTAATTGCCAGGACAATCGAGGAAATAAGGGATGCTCATCCTGAATTTGCCGAAATCCTCCAGGGTCATCTCGATAATTTTGATTACCAGAAAATTCTCAATTTAATTGCCGAGGCGGAGGAATCAGAGAATGCAGATGAATGCCGAGCAAACTGAGAACAATCAAGCAGATATTTTAGTAGTTGACGATACGCCTGATAATCTGCGTTTGTTGATTAGAATTCTGCAAAAAAATGGCTATAAAGTAAGACCGGTTACTAATGGTTTTTCAGCCATAGATGCGATTCAATCTAGCGCACCAGATTTGATTTTGCTGGATATTATGATGCCGGATATTGACGGCTACGAACTTTGTGAAAAACTGAAATCCGAACCGCAATTTAGGGAAATTCCCATCATTTTTCTCAGCGCGCTAGAGGAAGGAATAAATAAGGCAAAAGCTTTTGAAGTGGGGGGAGCAGATTATATCACCAAACCTTTTCAGGTGAAAGAAGTATTGGCGCGAGTGAGCAATCAACTTACTGTGCGTTCCTTGCAAATGCAATTGCAAGAAAAAAATCAAAAGTTGACAGATCAAAACGTCCATTTGCACCAGGAAATAGCCGAACGCCACCAGGTAGAAATGGAAACGAGGTTGCTGCTGAAGGCAACTCAAGCTATTAGCAAATCGGAGGATTTTGAGTCGGCTATAGATGTAATTTTAGGTTTAATTTGCAAAACTATTGAATGGAATCTGGGCGAGGCTTGGATTCCTTGCAGTGAGGGCGTTTTAAAATGCGCTACAGGCAGGTACCTCAGCGACTTGAGTTTTGCCCAATTCCAAGAGACAAGTTTGCAGTCAACTTTTGCTCCCGGTGTGGGGCTGCCGGGGAGGATTTTGCAGTCGCAGCAGTCTGAATGGATCGAGGATGTTTCTACTGCACCGGAACAAGTTTTTTTGCGATCGCAAATTGCGGCAGATGTGGGATTGAAAGCGGCTTTTGGTTTGCCAATTTTGGCCGACAACCAAGTGTTAGCTATATTAATTTTTTATCGCGAGAAAGTTCTGGAATGTCAGCCGCGCTTGTTGGAATTAGTGAGTGCGGTTGCTACGCAGCTCGGTTCGCTGATTCAGCGGAAACAAGCTGAGGCAGCGCTGAAATTGCAGCAAGAGCAAACAGAGAAATTGCTGCTGAATATTTTACCGAAACCTATTGCCGAGCGCTTGCAAAAAGAGGAAAAGTTGATTGCGGATCATTTTGATGAGGTGAGTGTATTGTTTGCTGATTTGGTGGGTTTTACAGAGTTTTCAGCTCACAAAAGTCCGACGCAGTTGGTGGAAATTTTGAACGGGATTTTCTCGGAGTTCGATAGGTTGTCTGAGTTGCGCGGGTTGGAAAAGATTAAGACGATTGGGGATGCTTACATGGTGGTTGGGGGTTTGCCGACGGCGCGGCAGGATCATGGGTCGGCGATCGCACTTTTAGCTTTGGATATGCAGGCAGCTTTGAGGAGGTTTAATGTCAAAATAGGAGAAGATTTTCAATTGCGGATCGGAATTCACAGCGGATCGGTGGTGGCGGGAATTATTGGGATTAGCAAATTTAGCTATGATTTGTGGGGGGATACTGTTAATGTTGCTTCGCGGATGGAGTCGAACGGATTGCCGGGTAAAATTCAAGTGACGGCGGCGACTTACGAGCGCGTGAAAGATCGGTTTGTTTTTGAAGAGCGGGGTCATATCCCGGTTAAAGGTAAAGGAACAATGCTGACTTACTGGTTGATAGAAGAACAAGGTAAATCTTTTTGATTTTTTCATGTCAATTTCAATTAGTATTAAAATTAAAATTAGATATAATTTGCACTTTCACGAGGGCTAATCCTTTGCAAACAGTTGAAACAAAATCGCCGACAGCATTGAAAAGAGTCCTAGTTATTTTAATATCACTGCTAGCAGTAGCGGTACTGTCGATCGCAACTTTTATCGCAATTCCCGGAGAAAAAACAGTGTTTGCTGGAAAAAGACCTGCCAATATCGGCATTCAGTCAGGAAAACTCGCAGCGTGCCCGAGTTCCCCCAACTGCGTCAGCAGCTTCAGTCAAGATGCCGAACACAAAATTGAGCCTTTGGCATACGTTTCGCCGCCGGCAGAAGCGATGGCAAAGCTCAAAGGGGCGATCGAGTCTTTGGGAAAAACTAAAATTATCACCGCAACTGATAATTACCTCTATGCGGAGTTCGCCAGTGCTTTGATGGGGTTTGTTGATGATGTTGAATTTTTGGTAGATGATGGAGCAAAAGTCATCCACGTGCGATCGGCTTCGCGTCTGGGAGAGTCGGATTTGGGAGTTAACCGCAAAAGGATAGAAACTATCCGAACTCAACTAAATCAACTCTGAACATAAAATTTCTAACTTTCCCGAAGCCCCTCTCCCGCAAGATCGGGGGCTTCAATTTTTGTGTATAACTATGTAATGTTTATTTGTAACTAAGCTGTTCTACATCTAAATTGCATTTTTTGTGCGGGCGAGACGCCCAACCCCTACTCCCCACAAGAACTTTATCAAATTTTGACTGTGTAGTTTAAATGCCGCAACAGCAAACCCTAGTTAACAATTATTAACAGTAGGGACAGGGCTATGCTGTGTCCAGGGCGGGGAGTAGGGACAGGGCTATGCTGTGTCCGGCGCGGGGAGTAGGGATACGGCAATGCCGTGTCCCTACGGTTCGCTTTGACTTTTAATAATAGACCTCTTGCAAAAATAACTAGGACGGGCTCTGGGGCCCATCCCACAAAATTTTTTTTCTTGTGGAATGGGCCCCAGAGCCCGTTCCAGAATTTGATTAAAAGGATTTTTGCAAGAGGTCTAATGGCTATAAGATTGAGGATTGTAGAGTTTTACAACCTTTAAAATAGCTGAGCGTGCTAGCTCAGAAGAAGAGATAGGGCAGTATTCCTATAGTATTAAACGCCCTAAATTTTACACTTCAGACTTTAGGGAGAGGTAAGTCAACTAATTAATTTCTACTATTAGTTTAAGTAGAGCAAAGAGGAAAAAAAATCATGGCACTTCAAAGAATAGAAGAATTTTATCCAAATTATCAGGAAGAAATTTTTGCTGGAGACGACATCAAGGGATTTGATGTTTATGCTGGCGACTCTGATGAAAAAGTAGGCACTGTTTATGACGCTTTGGTTGATGAAACGGGTCGTTTCCGCTATCTGGTAATTGATACCGGTATTTGGATTTTTGGCAAAAAAGTATTGCTGCCGATCGGCTCGGCCCGCTTCGACTACGGAGCGCGTCGCGTCCACGCAACAGGTCTTCGCAGCAAAGCTCAAGCAGAACAATTGCCTGCTTACAATGAATTAGAACCCGTAGATTACGATCGCGAAGAACAGGTAAGAGGCGTTTACCGCAATCAAGACACTGCTGCGGCAAGCACTGCAACTCCTGCTAGCTACGATCGCAGCAACTACAGCTACGATATCGATCGCCCCCTCTACGAAACCAACGAACAGAACCACCAAAATCTCAAGCTTTATGAAGAACGCTTGATTGCCAACAAAAACCGCGCAAAAACAGGCGAAGTAGCAGTTGGGAAGCGCGTGGAAACTGAAATAGCGCGAGCTTCAGTACCGATTGAAAAAGAACGAGTCGTAATCGAGCGAGTAACGCCCGTAGAAGCCGGTCGAGTAGTTTCAGTCGGTGAGGCTGACTTCCAATCAGGAGAAGTTGCGCGCATGGAAATCTACGAAGAAACGGCCGACATTCGCAAGGAAGCTTTCGTGCGGGAAGAAGTCAACGTCAGAAAAGAAGTTGTTCGCAGCACGGTTGACGGCGAAGAAACCTTGCGTCGTGAAGAATTAGACGTTAATACCGATGGAACTCCGGTTGTAGATAATAAAGCTATCTAAACCAACCGCAGCAGGTGTTGAATAGGAATTGCAGATTAGTGACATAATTCTGTCACCGCGCAGGTTTTAACTGTGGCGTCGCGCAATTCCTATATAACGCAATACGCTTGGATAAGACGGCGGTTGAAACCGCGTCTACAAAAACGAAGTCCGCCTCCGCGGACTGAAGAAGATTAAGTAATTTTCACCGCCCGTTCTTCAACCCGCGGAGGCGGGTTTTGTTTGTATAGACGCGGTTTCAACCGCCCGGTCTTCTTTCCCCGCCTTTACCAATTCGCCCTTACCAATTCATAATAAAAATCCCTAAGCAGGAAAGTTTAAAAAATGTACGGTCAAGCATCAGCAGAAAAGAGAGCAACTGCAAAATCAATTACCCATCTCAACCGGGTGCCAGAAAAAGTTAGAACTAAGCTAAAAAGTTTTACAGTCAAAGACACTCAAGGTCATTTGGCAGGCAAAATTAAAGATGTATATTTTGACGGTAACGGTCAGCTCAACTTTGTGGTGGCTGGGCTAGGTCGCGAAAATACCCGCGTTTTTTTAGTAAGTATTAAGCTACTAAAAAAAGTGGATTATCACCAAAAATCGCTGTTTTTAAGTATTAATTCGGAGCAAGTCGAACGGCTGCCGGGAATTCCGGCAAATGATGGGCCTCACTCTTTAGAAATTTCCTCAGAACCGCTTAGTGAATTTAGCAACAGCAATTCAACAAATCCCTCAACAGTTATGTCAAATCAAATAGATACCGATCGCACAAATGATAATGGGGAGACAGGTGATGATGAGGAAAACTTGGATATTGTCGATCGAGAAGTAATTCGCTTGCTAGAAGAACGATTGGTGATCAATCGCAGCAAGCGCAAAGTCGGCGAAGTTATCGTGCGCAAAGAAATTGAAACTCGGATGGTACAAGTACCTATCCAGTGGGAAAAGCTGATTGTGGAACAAGTTGGCGACGATCCGAAGGTGTTGGCAGAAATAGATTTGGGCGAGGGAAGCATCACGGGTATAGATTTGACGGAGATTAAGAGCGATCGCCAGGAACCGACAGTTAAGGCGGAATTTACCTCTGTGCAGAAAGCTAGCAAAATCTTAAATTCGATCGCCTCTCAACCCCGCCACGGTTGCGTTAAAGTCCGCCTCGAACTGGTTCTGGAAGACAAGCAACTTGAGGATACTTACCAAAAATGGATGATGGAAAGCCACTCAGATAGTTAAACTATTCGTCCCTTTCGCTGTGGAATCTAGCGAGAAACTTAAATCTAATAGCGGACTGCGGCGATCGGTTCTGTGGGGAAAGTTCACCGGCATTTACTAAGATCGTGTTCGGTAAATTAACCGTAATGTTGGTAGGGGCGGGTTCACCAATACCTATAATATAATCCCGATATCTGTAAACCCGCCCCGGTCGGGATATTTAAATTTTTAGCGATCGGCATCACCGACAAAATTGTACCGAATTGCGGTAAAATTGTGCTGGTCAAGTTTAGAAGTATTTGAAAATGCCCAGCACGATCTCAGACATTAAAGTAAAAACGAGCGCAGGCGCAGACAAGCAGCTAGCAGAGTACGCAGGCAAGGTACTCTTGATAGTTAACGTAGCTTCCAAATGCGGCTATACACCTCAATACAAAGGACTCGAAGAATTGAACCAAAAGTACGGCCCTGCTGGACTCCGCGTTTTAGGATTTCCCTGCAACGACTTCGGAGCTCAAGAACCTGGAAGTAACTGAGAAATCGTCAATTTCTGTACTGCAAAATACGGCGTCAGCTTTGAATTATTTGACAAAGTACGCGCGATCGGCACTCAGCAGCACCCGCTGTACGCTAAGCTTGCGAGTGCAGTCGATCCCAAGGGTGAGGTTTCGTGGAATTTTGAGAAATTCTTAGTTAGCAAACAGGGGGAAGTGGTTGCCAGATTCCGCACCAGCGTGGGCCCAGATTCGCCCGAACCGATCGCAGCGATCGAGAAAGAATTGGCTAAATAAGAAGTTCGGCAACGGATTTAATTGATTTAACGGATGGTTGGGGAAGAGGGAAGAAGTTAATATTTTTTGTAAGTTGAGACCTTCTTTTTTTCTTGTGTTCCCCATTGTTGGCAAGCACTCAGCAATAAACAAATACCGATAATTGGATTTAATTGGAGAATGGTTTAATTTAATGGAAAATACATCGGGATTAGATTTAGTTGTAGGTTTACTTGCATTCGCAATTCTTGCAGGCGGCCTAGCCATGCTATTTGTAGGCATGGCATCGTTCCCTAAAGAAAAATAATATCAATTCCGGTAACACCGGAATGATAGCAACGGAGTGTCCTGACGGTGGGCAATATTAATTCCGATGCTACTGGATTAGATATAACAATAATTGATATTATGTCATCACTAAGCTGTTACGCATTTAAAATAGTATTGTAGGGTGCGTCAGCCCTTTCTCGTTTCCCTTGTAAGCGTAAGTGTTCT